>JAQYWN010000947.1 GCA_029379265.1 Rhizonema sp. NSF051 | reverse complement strand
ATATATTTTACATGCTCCTTTTAATAATATACAATTTATTTTGCGTGAGTACTTATTCCCACCAACTAACAACAAACTATTGCCATCAGGTACTCGTAAACCTGTAACGAATGAACCTGTAAGATCAACTCCTGCGGGTGCAAGTGACTGATTGGTAATCATCCCTGGATTAATTTGAATGAACAGCAATGCTGAAGGGTTGATTGTCAATAATGGTGTAGATTTATCGGGGATGGAAGCACTAAAAATCCCTTGAGTGCCAAATTGAATGGCATTAGCTGTAGAACCGACAAAGGAACCGCCAACATTTAACTGGGCATTAGAACCAAACACAATCCCATTGGGATTTAGAAAAAACAAATTTGCAACGCCATTAGCACGAATTAACCCGTCAATATTTGAGACTGCTCCTCCTGTTACCCGACTAAAAATGTTTTGTATATCTAACCCATTGTTAAAGCTCGCCGTACCCCCGGTTGGCACAGAAAACTGCTGGAAACTGTGAAACAAATTACGTCCAGCTTGCGTTCCGCCAGTAATATTAAAGACGCTGCCGTTGATTGTGACACTGGAATTATTCGGTAAAGTTCTGTCAGGAGTAATTTGGGCTGTGGCACAACTTACTCCTAATACGTAAGCACCACCAAGAACAATTCCAAATAACTGACGCCAATTATAACCCATCTTTGACATTACAGTCCCCTTTGAAACCTGAAAAAACTTGAGTACAGCATAAGCGGTGTACAAAGCGCTTGTAGCGGGACACTCTCTTTCATAGTATAATATAGTTTTTAGGACTTACGTACGCTCTAAAGCGAATCATCCTGTGCGTTAACGATAACAGTTCGTTTCAGGCTTTGAACAATCATCCGAGTGATAAATAGTGTTAGGTGTAGTCCGTCGCAGGCATCGCCAGAAAAGTATCGGAAAATCGGCGTTGCTGAACCAAAATATGAATCAGGCGATCGCCTCAAGCTTGCAGGCGCTATGCGCCCGCAGCGCCACTGAGCCATACTTAAGATAATGTTAGAACTTACGCATTGACAAATTAGACAAACAATGAAGTGATAAGAATCAAGACAAAACAGGCGATCGCTAGTTACCAGAAGCATGAAAAACAGATAATTTATCTGTCTGTGTTGAGGGTTCGGACAATCAGAGCAATTACTAAACCATCCACCGCTCCCGTGTGACCTGAACACTTATACTCTGTTTCTACTGGCAGAATCAAAGTATCCAGGTTGCACACGTCTGGCAGAGATAATGGAAGATTTATCTCATGATAGCGTCAATAGATTTTTGCTACGTGAGAGGTACGAACCCAAGGACTTATTTGAAGAAATCAAGGCGAATATCAATTTAATTGGAGGTACTTTAAGCGGAGATGATACGGTAATTGACAAGCCTCATAGTGATCCAAAAATAACAGAATTAATTGGCTATTATTATTCCGGGAGACATCACCGTGCTGTCAAAGTAATTCAGTTAATTACATTGTATTACACGGATGTATCTCTTAAGTCTGTACCTGTAAATTACCGCATTTATAACAAGCAGGATGGAAAAACCAAAAATGATTATTTACGAGAAATGATTGTGGAGGTTTTGGATTGGGGTTTAAAGCCTAAAACAATGACCACAGATGCTTGGTATTCCAGCCAAGAAAACCTGAAATTACTGAAAAACAAGCAATTAGGGTTTTTAACTGGTGTAGCTAAAAATCGTTCATGTTCGGTTGATGGCAAAACTTTTACCCAAGTCCAAAGTTTAGAAATTCCTGAATCTGGTTTAATAGTGTATCTAAAGAATTTTGGTCAGGTAAAGGTATTTCGGAGAAGTTTCACTAACGTTACTTACAGATATTACATTATGTACACTCCTGAAAAAGATGCACTCTCTTCAATTTCTAGAGCAGAATTCAAGGAATTGCATTCAATACACTGGGGTATAGAGTGTTACCACAGAGCTATTAAACAAGTATGTGGTATTGAGCGATTCATGGTGAGAACAAGCGAAGCAATTAAAACTCACTTTTTTAGTGCCATCAGGGCTTTTACACAATTAGAATTAATGCGGGCAGAAGAATTAATTGAAAATTGGTATGAACTCCAAAGAAATTTATCTCTTCAAGTTGCTCGTGACTTTATTTTAGAACATCTAACACAGAAGCTGGGATTGACTGCATAGTATCAATTTTCTGTCAATGCGTAAGTTCTAAATGTATTACTAACCTAATTGAATACTTAAGCATTTCTTCGGATGCTTGAGTAACAAAAAGTTTTACGATGTAGTCGAGCTAAATAATGCCTTAAACGACTATTCTCTCCCTCTACTCGTGTCATATATGTTTTACTAACGATGTGGTCTTCATTGCTAATAAAACAAGGATAAACAGGATAGCCATCAGTGACGTAAAAATAAGACTGCCAACATTTTATTATCAACCATAAATGTTTAAAAGTTTCTGAACTTCGCTTCCCCTAAAACCCAAGCTATAATTCCCGGAACGCTATGATTTACCGCTGTCCACAACCAAATTTTGTTTTTTTTGACCCTACAAAGGTTTCAAGTTCATCAACTTCTGTAACTTCTGGTATTTCACTTCTATCAGGTGTATCTGGTAAAGCAATACCAACTTCTTTAACCCAATTTATAACAGTAGTATGATGTACTTTTTTAACTCTTTCTATTGCGCGAAACCCAGAACCATTAACATACATCTCTAGGCATTCACTTTTAATATCTTCTGTGTATCCTTTCTGATCGTAAGATTCGATGAACTGACGTTTACAATCAACGCAAATGTAATGAGCGTTTACCACGTTGCCGCCCAATATAAGCGAATATGAGTATACTCAGATCTTGCACCTGACCGGATAAACCCTGAATATGCATATAAAGAGCAGAA
>JAQYWN010000946.1 GCA_029379265.1 Rhizonema sp. NSF051 | reverse complement strand
CTTATATAGTTTCCGTTCCCCACGTCTGTACAGGCGGGTTTGACATACTCTTCGCATGTACCCAGATGTTATCTATAATTAAACCCGCCCCTACTTACTCCTCATCTTGCCGGAACTCTTTTACCACTTTGTACGGCACCCATACCTCTTATTCCTGCCCAACCGATGATAATGTAACCGATTGATAGCAGTAAACTGCCGATCCCAATTCGTAGTCCAGACTTCCAGGCTACGTCTTTAGCTTGTTTCTCGTCTTCTTCTTTTCGGTTACGAATTTGCCCTAATTGTTGATTTGCCTGTGCTTGAGGATCTGCTTGCTGAGCAATAAATTTATCAAGTTCTTGGGGATTTGCCTTAAATTTCTTGAGCAATTCTTTCTGCTGTGCGGGAAGGTTGGGGTTATTCAGTGCTTCCTTGTACCGCTGGTCGTCTTTGAGTAAAGTAGTAAACTGTTCTTTGACTTGGCTTTTCTGTTTTTCAAGTGCAGCTTTGACTTGATCGTTGCCTAATTGAGCTTCTACTTGCGAGAGTTTGGTTTTTAGTAGGTTTTCTCTTTGTTCTGCATCTTTGTTGATTTGAGTCACTGTTTGGTCGCTTGCTTGACGCACGTTATTTAAGTGCAGGGGAAAAATTAGCAAAAACATCAACCCTAAGACGGATGACAAAATCAAGGCGGGAAATCTCAAATCAATGCCTTGCGGACGACCATCATCAGGAGTATCAATCCAGTATCCAGCAAATAACAAACTAATACCAATCATCGGTACAATGCCCCGATCCACAAGCGCTGTTGCTAACTCGATTAGCCACCCCTTGTTAGTAGGTTGTACGGGAAACAACAGAATCAAAAAGTCCACAAAAAATGACAAAATTAAGATAATTCCAGCCACCTTTAAGGTACGGCTGGCGTTCATAGTAGCAAGACTGTTGTTATTCATAGTTTTTTCTCTTAGTGAATAAAATTGATAGTCCTATTTAAAGTTACTGTTCGATTGTTCCCTTGAACACCATCTGTTGTTCAACACCAATAAATTAGGTAAATTTAGTCATCTTTCGGTTGCTAGATATTTTACACTTTTTAGTCTGAACTGATACCACGCTAACAACTGTAGTTCAATGCGTCTTCAGAAAAACCACAGTATTTTTCTATATTTAAGTGTGGGGAGAGAGGAGCGATCGCTCGAGCGCAGGGAGAGGTGATCGTAAAAATCCTTCTCCATGACCCATTGTCCATTACCTATTACCTATGACCCATTCTCAATTCCGGTATTTTTCCCAAATGGGTAAATCTTCTGGTCGGTCGATATCAGCCAAATAAGGTAGGTAAACAACGGACAAATTGAGGTTTTCGGCAATTTTGACGGTTTGTTGTAACACTTTAGCAGTTCCCCAATCAATGTCAATGAATAATTCTGGGATAGGATACTGCAAACCAACCAGATAATAGCCACCGTCCATCGCCGGTCCTAACACGAGGTTGTAGTGGTGGAGTTTTGCAAAGGCTTCTGCAAGAATATCGGCATTGACATCTGGGCAATCAGTACCAATGAGTACGGCTTTTTCGGCTCCCGATTGAAAGGCAGACAAGAGACTTCGCGCCATTCGTTGACCGAGATCGCCATCTCCTTGCGACTGGTAGATCGAGTCAGATCCCAGCCAACCTTGCATCAGTTGTAAATCGCCACCAGCAAACCGCACTTCAAATGATATTGCATTGCTTTGCAATTGTTTCACCTGTGTCAGTGTGTGTTCCGTCATTTGACGATGAAGATCGGCAGCGCCTTTTGTTCCCAACGCGGGGATCATTCGGGTTTTCGTCTTCCCTGCTTCTGGATAACGCGTGAAGATGATTAGATGTTGTTTTTCGATGGTCATTTGCGGTTTATCGATATAGATCCCCGACCTCTTAAAGAAGTCGGGGATCTAGTTTTTCACGATGTAAAAATATACTATGTTAAGTTGAAAATTGCCATAAAATTATTTACCCACACCCTTGCTTAATAGCAAAACTTCCCATTTTCATTAACCGCATCATGATCTTTTCCCATTCGCATTGCGCCGATGATTGTAGAAATATAGACGCAGCGCCTAGCTGTACCACCGTTCTGGCTAGAAAGGTTGATTTGTCCTAGAGTTCGGAGTGAGGTGTGGGTACACTCATTTCCAACATTGTAGATGGGACAGCCTTGGTAGTTGAACAAAACCCGCCACGGACCAAAGGAAGTTTGTTTTCGGATTGTTGTTTCATTTTTACCAAGAGAGTTTGGCTGTTGATCAATATGAATATTTGGCTCAAGGGTATGCCATAGGTTATTGTTAGCTTGGACTGCGTTGGGAATGAATAGTCCTGCTGCGTCTGCTGGATGAACCGCCCATTGAATAACGCTGTTTTGTTCGCGAAAGCTGGCTTGCCAAGTTAATTTGCTTTTGATGGCTTCGCTTTGGGCTTGGCGTATGGCGCGGTAAATTTCATGTTGAGCAGTGTTGAGGCGAAGAGTGTCAATAAAAGCCAGCCAACTCGGGATTGCGATCGCACTTAAAATACCAATTAGGACAATCACTACTAAAATTTCCAACAGTGTATAGCCACCGTTAGAGGAAGTTTTTCTAATATTTAATAGCACGTTCAAAAGGAAAAATAAAAAGTTGTTTCTATTTTTCTTTTCTGATTAGCTTTCAAATATCCGGATTTTGATAAGTAAAACCAATTCTCCAAAAAAAGGCAACAGATACAGTAGGGGCGAACAGCTGTTCGCCCTTACATGATATTTGATGTGTCGCGAAGTTTGAGGGACTTGGTGTAAGAAGTCGGCACAAATAAATAAAGGTTTGTAGTTGCTCTTCAGCGCTTATATCTAGGAAGCTGAAACGCAACTATAAACTTTTACATAAATTTATATAATTTAGTTTTTCTGTAGCGATC
>JAQYWN010000099.1 GCA_029379265.1 Rhizonema sp. NSF051 | reverse complement strand
GAGCTACACTCCTGCGAAAATATTTATTATATAACATAGCACCATCTATATATAAGTAGAAATGTTGGCTGTGGAATTAGGAGATAGCTCTTCAAACCAAAGCTAGTTTTGGTGCGTTGCTAGGAAGATTGATGTACTATTATCCAAATGGACTGAAATCAGTCAGCTAATAAACTCAGCTATCACCAACACCTCTGTGTTGTAGCAATAGCTACTGTCTTTGCTGTGATGAAACCTAAGTCTACACCAACGGAAGTACGAACATCCCGATTAAAATCAGGATATCACGGCTTTATCCCTCTAATATAGAGAACTGGGTCATGGAAAGAAGGGATCGCACGCAGTACGAAGGGACGAGCGAGGAGTTGGGATACTCTGTAAGCAAATAGAGAGATCGTAACTCCCTACTACGCTCCTCGCCTTTGGAGGAGCAGGTGCCAGTAGCTTTGACAAGAGCCAATGGATTCCTTTGAGTGCGTTGAAAATCTTCTTCCTATAAAGCGATCTTATCCCCTACTCCGCAGTTCTTACGAAATAATGAAGCGAGAAAAGGGCAAGTGTTTTAGACAAAAGCGCAAATACAAGCCCAGCTAGCTCCATAATTACTAGTCATAATAAATACAAAAACCTCGAACACAAGTATGAAAGTCATTCAGGAGAAACTTCCCGCAAGTCAAATTGGTCTGGAGATAGAGATCGCGCCAGAGAAGACCAAGCAAACTTATGAACAAGTCGTTAAAAACTTAGCCAGTACTGCAAATATTCCTGGGTTTCGTAAAGGTAAGGTACCTCGACAGATTTTGTTACAACGTCTTGGCGCAACCAGAATCAAGGTGGCAGCACTGGAGGAATTAGTTCAAGAAGGAATCACGCAAGCAATAAAGGAACAAGAAATTCCGGCGATCGGTCAACCGCAATTGCTATCCACTTTTGAAGAGTTGATTAATATTTATGAACCGGGCAAACCCCTGACTTTTTCTGCTGCGGTTGATGTGGCACCATCCGTAAATTTGAGTCAATACACGGGTTTTCAATTCCAAGCAGAAGAAGTTAAATCCGATCCGTCGCAAGTTGACAAAGCACTGGAAAAAGAACGCCAAGAGATGGCGACGTTAGTTCCTGTAGAAGGACGAGCGGCACAAATAGGCGATATTGCCGTGGTGGATTTTAAAGGTGTCATAACGTCAGGTGAAGGAAATGACGTTGCTTCAACAGCCCAGGAAATACCAGGGGGAGAAGCAACAGATTTTCAAGTAGAGTTACAGGAAGACAAATTTATTCCCGGTTTTGTTACGGGTATGGTGGGGATGAATCCTGGAGAAACTAAAGAAGTTTCCGCCCAGTTTCCAGATCCTTACGCAAATGAAGAGCTAGCAGGAAAACCAGCTCTGTTTACAGTGACGCTGAAAGAACTGAAGGAAAAAGAACTACCAGAGTTGAACGATGAGTTTGCCCAAGAAGTCAGCGATTACGAGACTTTAGCCGAGTTTCGCAATTCTTTAGAAGAACGCTTTCAAAAAGAAACCGAACAAAAAACTAAAGCGAATAAGCAGGAAGCTTTACTGGTTGAACTAATCAAACAAGCGTCTGTTGACTTGCCAGAAACGATAATTCAGCAGGAAGTGGATGCCATGCTGACACAAACAGCAATGCGGCTTTCTCAACAAGGCTTGGATGTCAGAAAGTTGTTCACCCAAGAGATTATTCCCCAGTTACGAGAACGTTCCCGTGGTGAAGCGATTGAACGCATTAAGCGATCGCTTGCTCTACAACATGTTGCCGAACGCGAATCTATTCAGGTTACACCTGAAGAAATCGAAGCTAAAGT
The DNA here is from genome assembly GCA_029379265.1 of Rhizonema sp. NSF051. Taxonomy (GTDB): domain Bacteria; phylum Cyanobacteriota; class Cyanobacteriia; order Cyanobacteriales; family Nostocaceae; genus Rhizonema. Next base: position 12,961 of record JAQYWN010000099.1, on the reverse strand, counting down.
TCAACAAACCACACAGAAATACTCAGATCAAGACGTTGACCAAGACAAACTGCGTTCAATGGTGGAAAACGAACTGTTAACTGAGAAAATTATTGATTGGCTTTTGGAACACTCAACAGTCGAACTTGTCCCTGAAGGTTCTTTAAGTACGGAAACTTCTTCAGAAGAGGAACTTGTAGAAGCAGATGCCCCGACTTCAACTGAATCAGAACAAACTGCGGCAGTTGTAGAAAACTTGACTGGAGTCGAGTCGGAACCCGTTACAATTACGGTAGAAAGCTCAGTAGTACACTCAGAGGAGAACGAAAGCTAAAAGCAGACGGTTTTAACGAGCAATTAGCCGACTCTACTCCTGCATCCGGCTGATTGCTGCTAAGCCCAAGAGCGAAGAATACATCCTTTGCTTTGAGACAGGAGTCAACAGGATGATTCTGTACGACAGGCAGATCAATCTTGGTAAGACAAATCCCGATTGGATCATGAGTGAAATTTCATAACGTTTTTCGTGAGTGAAAACCTCTGGCTCTCTTGCTTGCCTTCAATCCTACTCCTGTACACACTTAACTATGAGCGCCATAATAGTCAACTCCTGTCTGCTGTCTCCTATGTTTGTTATGCGCCATAATAATAATTAGCCGTCTTCGTCTCATAAAAGGCGCGAAAGTGTCAAATGAGGCATAATGGTCAACAAATCGCTAAGATAAAAATTGAGGATCTTCAAAATAAGCACTACTGAGCCGTATAACTTTTTGTCCTAATTAATTGTCAAAAGTTCTTTTATGCTTGTATCGCAGTCGGGAAATTACGAAATTAGCAGTTCGAGTCAATTGAAAATTAGCTCCCATTACAGTCCTAGCAACATCGTCCCGATGGTGGTAGAACAATCAGGTGTGGGAGAAAGGGCTTTTGACATCTTCTCACGGTTACTGCGAGAGCGCATCGTTTTTATGGGAACGCCGATAGATGATGCTGTCGCTAACTCAATTGTCGCCCAGTTGTTATTTCTAGATGCTGAAGACTCAGAAAAGGATATCCAGATATACATCAACTCACCAGGTGGATCTGTGACTGCTGGTATGGCAATTTATGATACCATACAACAAATTCGTCCTGATGTTGTCACAATATGCTTTGGCTTAGCCGCTAGCATGGGGGCATTTTTGTTAGCAGCAGGAACTGCAGGTAAGCGGATGTCTTTAGCTGACTCCCGTATCATGATTCACCAACCGCTAGGTGGTGCTCAAGGGCAAGCCATTGACATTGAGATTCAAGCCAGAGAAATTCTTTATCATAAGTCCAAGTTAAATCAGTTGCTGGCTAAGCACACAGGTCAACCATTGGAAAGAATAGAAGCCGATACCGAACGGGACTTTTTCATGTCGGCAGAAGAAGCAAAAAATTATCGGTTGATCGATCAAGTTATCTCTAGGCAAAATCTTCCCACCGTAGGGGAAAACGTCACGATTCTGAAATAAGAGGCTGGTATGTCTAAGTACGACTCCCATTTAAAATGTTCGTTTTGTGGCAAGTCCCAGGAGCAGGTGCGTAAACTAATCGCCGGACCGGGAGTATACATCTGCGATGAATGTGTTGACTTGTGTAATGAAATACTAGATGAGGAGTTGCTCGACACGAATGGGGCGGCATCATCGCAACCAGCCCCTAAGTCAGAACCACCACAAAAACGTCGTGCCCGCACAGCTAGTCTCTCGTTTAATCAAATGCCGAAGCCACGAGAGATTAAAAAGTATCTAGACGAACACGTCATTGGTCAAGACGAAGGCAAGAAAGTGCTTTCAGTCGCAGTCTACAATCACTACAAACGATTGGCAGTTGCTCAATCTAAAGGCAGTGGCAAAGGTTCAGTAGATGACTCTGTAGAATTGCAAAAGTCCAATATATTGCTTATAGGTCCCACTGGTTGTGGCAAAACTCTTCTAGCGCAAACTCTGGCGAAAATTCTGGATGTACCCTTTGCTGTCGCTGATGCGACGACTTTAACTGAAGCAGGCTATGTCGGGGAAGATGTAGAAAATATCTTGCTGCGCCTGTTACAAGTCGCCGATTTAGATGTAGAAGAAGCGCAGCGAGGAATTATATATATTGATGAGATAGATAAAATTGCTCGCAAAAGTGAAAATCCTTCGATTACACGCGATGTTTCTGGCGAAGGCGTACAGCAAGCTTTGCTAAAAATGTTGGAGGGAACAGTCGCCAATGTGCCCCCCCAAGGAGGACGCAAACACCCCTATCAAGATTGCATCCAAATTGATACGAGTAATATCCTATTTATCTGCGGTGGAGCCTTTGTCGGTTTAGAAAAGGTTGTAGAGCAGAGAGTGGGCAAAAAGTCAATAGGATTTATCCAACCTGGAGAGGGACAGTCAAAGGACAAGCGCACAGCAGATACTCTCCGCTATCTAGAACCAGATGACTTAGTCAAATTTGGCATGATTCCAGAATTTATTGGACGAGTGCCAATGGTGGCAGTGGTAGATCCTCTAGATGAAGAAGCGCTGATGGCAATTTTGACTCAACCGCGTAGCGCTTTGGTGAAGCAGTACCAAAAGCTACTGAAGATGGATAACGTTCAGTTAGAGTTCAAACCAGAAGCCTTGCGAGCGATCGCTCAAGAAGCCTACCGCCGTAAAACTGGTGCAAGGGCACTAAGAGGTATCATAGAAGAATTGATGCTAGAGGTCATGTACGAATTACCCTCTCGTAAGGATGTAACTCGCTGCATGGTAACGCGGGAAATGGTAGAGAAGCGATCCACTGCTGAACTGCTTTTACATCCATCTTCATTACCCAAGTCAGAATCAGCTTAAATCAGTGCTGAGTGGCTGAGTGCTGAGGAGCCAGCGCCGGGCAACAGAGAAGTCGTAAAGAGGGTTTCCCTCCGGACGAACTATGTTCGGTTCCCCAACGCTCTTATCCTGCGACGGGAAACCCGTCTTCTCCCAAGGGGAGACGCTGCGCGAACAGCACTGGCTCCCGTTGAGGCGACTGGCGTTGCTGAGGAATAAAAAAAGTGCGGAGTCATGAGTGAGGAATAAAAGTGATTTACTCTTAATTCTTACTCACCTCTCCCCCTCTCTCCCTTCCCCCCTATCAAAATGCCATACATCAATGTTCGTGGCGTAGAGCATTACTATGAGTGGATCAGACGATCATCTACTGAAGTTAAGCCAGTGATGGTTTTTATCCACGGTTGGGCTGGTTCAGCAAGGTATTGGAAAAGTACCGCCAATGCTTTATGCGACCAATTTGATTGTTTGCTCTACGATTTACGGGGATTTGGGCGATACGGCTTAAGCCGTTGCCAAGGGCATCGCACGGGAAACCAACTGTACATGGCGCGAGTGAATTTGTGATCGAGTCGTCTTCAGAAGAGTGAAGAATCCGACGCAATTAGAGAATTAACGTATGAGTTAGAGGAATACGCTGACGACTTGGCAGTTATGCTTGATCGGATGCAGTTGCCGCGTGTTTTTCTCCATGCTCATTCAATGGGCGCTTCTATCGCTACTTTGTTTGTCAATTCATACTCTCACTGGGTGGAAAAGGCAATTTTGACTTGTAGCGGCATTTTTGAGTATGAAGAAAAGGGATTTGCCGCCTTTCACAAATTTGGGAGCTACGTTGTCAAATTTCGTCCCCGGTGGCTTGTGAAAATACCGTTTGTTGACTCTATGTTTATGGCTCGATTTCTGTATCGTCCCATACACGCGGACGTGCGTCGGGCTTTCTTGGAAGATTTTCTCCAAGCTGATTATCATGCAGCCTTAGGTACAATTTTTACTTCTGTCAGTAAAACGACAGCAGAGTTAATGCCGCAGAAGTTTACAAAAATAACAGCGCCTTCACTGCTGGTAGCTGGGCAGTATGACAAGATTATTCCCGCACAAATGGGACGTCTTGCAGCAGCACTAAATGACAAAATTAAATTTGCTGTAATTTCCGACACTGCTCATTTTCCGATGCTAGAGGATGCTGCTACCTACATAAAGCTGGTAAGAGAGTTTTTACAATAGTTAGTCGGTCGTAGATAGTGGTAAATTAAATAACCAATGATTAACAATTAACCACTAACTACTAATCATTATCCTAAACCTAATTCTCGCTTCAGCAAGTTGATAGAATTAATACCAATATAGTTGTCGGCACAAATTAGTCTAGGTGGGCGAATAATGTCTTCCATCGCGACTTGTAAAGCTGCTTGCACTGCCGCAAAGCTTTCTTTATCGGTGCTAAAAATTACCTGTGCCCGCTTCACCATAGCTTGAAGCTTATAAGCATCTTTTGGCTGCGAAGTCATGACGAGTATTTCATCCCCCCGCAAACCATGAAGGATGACTTCCATGGCTCGAAGAATTCCTGGACTGAGGCTAGTTATGCCAAGACAACTATCTTTTGGCAGATTTTTAAACTGGTTTAACTCTTTGCCGTAGTCTTGGATGTCTAAGGGAATGACGCGCACGGCTTTTGGTGCGGCGATTATTTCCACTTGTCCAATGAAATACCGACTTGTAACCACTGTTGCTGAGGAAGTTTGATCTAGCACACCTGCTAATTTTTCCATCTCTACCAACTGAATTGGTATTTTCAGCGCCTGTTCCAACTCACACACCATTAACTCTCCAACACCGATGTCCTGAGAGGGTGCAGCAACTAGCACTCGCGCACTACAACGCAAACGCCAGTCAATTTCTGCTAAAAATAGCTCACGCGCTTGATTGAGCGAGCAGCCTTGAGAAAGTAGATCGTCAAGTGCCTGCTGAACAACTTTGTATGCCTGAGGATGTTGCTTGAGTATTGGCGATTGCAGTTTACTACCACCCTCATGGCCTTGAGCACGAACGTAAATCCCTGAACCAGCAAGACTTTCTACAAATCCTTCCTCCTCTAATTGACGGTAAACTTTACTAATAGTGTTACGATGCAAACCAGTTTGCATTGCTAACGCCCGTGTTGAAGGCAATTTATAAGCTGGCGGATATTGCCGAGAAGCGATCGCATACCGAATTTGATTTAACAGTTGGGTAGATGCGGGGATTTCACTGTCTGGCTGAATACGGAATTGAAGCATCACCGAACCTCATGTGTACTAATGGCGATGTGTTAAGCTGTTACACATTTATATTGGACATTAACTTGTGAGTGTTGTTCTCAGTCATTGGTGAAAGCGCAAAGAGAGATCTTGCTTGTCCTCGCCCTTGCGGCGACGCCAGGAGCGAACAAGCGTACACTCTTAGATTCACTTGGGAAGACTTCTAAAGGCAGGCTTTTCAGTAGCCGAGATACTGGAAGGGCGTTTGTGTCTCCGACAAAAAGAACTGAGCGAGTTTCTTGTGCACTCGTGAGCCCTAGAGATATCGTTTGTCACAAAGGACAAATGACTAATGATAGTCTTCACGCTTCAAAGCGTGCAACATAGATGTGCATGGTTGTTACCAGGTGCAAATGTTACAAGAGCAAATATTTTTATAAGAGCAATTCCCTTGTACGTTTGCTACTAGTATATTGATAATTTGACCGGACATAGCCTTGAGCTAAACATCACACTAGTAAAAACTATTATGACAGAGAGAGTAATCGACACTATAACAGTTCAACTTCCGCAAAACGATGTGCAAATATCGGCTTACTTGGCTAAGCCGTCGGCTCCCGGTTCCTATCCGGGAGTTGTGGTGTTGCAGGAGATTTTTGGAATCAATGACCATATTCGGGAAGTGACAGAACGTATTGCCAAGGAAGGTTATGTGGCGATCGCACCAGCACTCTTTCAAAGAAATGCGCCTTCTTTTGAGAGCGGCTACACAAACCAAGATATTGAGATTGGCAGAACTTATGCCATGCAAACCAATGCCTCAGAGTTACTGAGCGATATTCAGCTTAGCATCAACCACCTCAAAACTCTTCAATTCGTGAAAAAAGATGGTTTCGGTTGTATTGGTTTCTGCTATGGCGGTCATGTAGCATATCTTGCCGCCATCCTACCAGACATCAAAGCCACTGCTTCCTTCTACGGTGCTGGTATTGCCACCCGCACCTTTGGGAATGGTGCTCCCACCATCACTCACACAGCTGAAATCAAAGGCACCCTCTATGCCTTCTTTGGCATGGAAGACGGCAGCATTCCCAGCGACCAAGTAGACCAAATTGATGCCGAGTTAGAAAAATACAAAATTCCGCATCATGTGTTTCGCTACGATGGAGCTGAACACGGATTTTTCTGCGACCGTCGCGCCAGCTATAATCCTAAAGCTGCAGCCGATGCTTGGGAGCAGGTAAAACAACTGTTTGAACAATTAAGCAGCTAGGTAGTCAAGGAATATCCGTTTAGACCGCTCGTGGCTAACGGCTAATAGCAATTAGCTGTTAGCAATTAGCAATTTATCTTTAAATGTCATGAATTCTGAAGCGAAGATTTCTCAATTAGCCAATTCGTCCTTTACAATGGACGATTTCGCCAAAGCACTAGAAAAACACGACTACCAGTTTCAAAAGGGACAGGTTGTACATGGCAAAGTTTACCAAATTGACCCAGATGGAGTCTACGTTGATATTGGTGGGAAGTCATCAGCTTTCGTCCCCCGCGATGAGGCTTCTTTGAGAGCAGTCACAAATTTATCAGAGGTGCTGCCTTTAGGAGAAAGCGTAGAGTTTTTGATTATCCGAGATCAGGATGCAGAAGGTCAAGTCACCCTTTCGCGGCGTCAGTTGGAAATTAAGCACATTTGGGAACGTCTGGCACAAATGCAGGAAAATTCTCAGACGGTTCAAGTACTGGTCACTAATATGAATAAAGGTGGCGTAACTATTGAGTTACAGGGTTTGCGGGGATTTATTCCGCGATCGCACTTGGTTGAACGAGATAATTTAGAGGCTCTCAAAGGTAAAACTCTCACTGTTGGTTTTTTGGAAGTTGATCGCAATAACAACAAACTTATACTTTCTCAGCGCTTGGCAACTCGTTCTGCCAGCTTCAGTGAGTTGGAACTAGGTCAGCTAGTGGAAGGTAAGGTAACTGGTATCAAGCCCTTTGGCGTGTTTCTAGATTTAAATGGCCTTAGTGCCTTGCTCCATATTAAGCAGGTGAGCCAGAAATTTATTGAAAATCTGGAAAAGGTTTTTACAGTTGGTCAACCAATTAAAGCTGTTATCTTGGACTTGGATGAAGGGAAAGGTCGAGTTGCCTTGTCTACCAGAGTCTTGGAAAATTTTCCTGGCGAAATGCTGGAGAATATGGACGAGGTGATGGCCTCAGCTGAAGCTCGTGCAGAGCGAACCAGAACAAAGGTTGCGGAGCAGGATCACAGTTAGTTGTTGGTTGTTAGTTGTTACTCCCCTGATTAAGCGTCTCTATTACCGATCTTCTCTGTATTCTTACAAGAGTGTTCACAGCGAGGGAGCGGTTTATCTTAATAGGTAATCATGTCTGGTGGTTCGGGAGTAGTTGTTGGTTGTCTATTAACCACTAACTACTAACCGCTCACCACTTTGGGACTTGCTCTTCTAAAACTTGAACGCAGCTCCTGTAACGTCGATTCAGTAAAAGCAAATTTGATTAATCCCACTAATGAGCCCCAATTGTACAAAATGGGAGTTGATAAAGATTGCCAAAATTGATGGGCAAAAAATTCTGCCCACCACTTAGGTGCCTGCAACATTGAGAAGCATCGTTTTGTTTTTGCGCTTGGCTTGCGCCACATCGCCATTTCTACAGGACTAGGTGGCTCAACTCCCAAAATTGGTGGAAAATCAGCGTAGCTGACAAACTTAGTAACACCTTTAGCATGGACGTAAACTACGTGCCGCCAGCATTCAACAACATATATATCTTCAAATTTAATCTTAAATATCAGCTGAACTGCAACTTCAGTAACAAATCGCGCTAACGAGCGGAGGATTGGCGATTTGTGAAGAATTTTTGATTTGCGAATAGTCAGCTCTTTTGGGTACAGTGATGATAACATAAAATTGTCTCCATGTGACGAGAAGTTGTCTCCATGTGACGAGACTCCGAACGACGAGAGAAAAATCCTCTCGCTTAGTTGGATTATTGCTAAAAATTGCGATCGCCCTACAGTTTTCCAGGCCGGAGGGTGATCGTTTTATAGAATATAATTAAACGACTAGGTGTAGTCATTTGTCAATAGTTAATGGGAATAATTAGGCTAAGGATTCGAGAACTTGCTACAGAGAAAGGCTGGACAATCAAGGAAGTATCAGATCGTTCAGGTGTTGTTTACAGTACGCTCAGAACCTACGCCCGTTCGTCTGGGATGTCGATGGTTGACTTTACCGCCATCCAGAAGTTAGCTCGTACCTTTGATGTGATGATAGAGGACTTGGTAGAAGTGGTAGAAGAGTGATTGCAATCGGCTGAGTGCCTAAACTTGTGTTAATTCCACCAAGAACGAGAGCATATTCACCAAATATTGCTTTACGTTGAAGGCAATGGAGGAACATTAAAGTTAGTGAACAGGCAAACACTGTAAGAAGAAGTGGCTAAAGCAATCAGTCTAAGTTTTCAAAGTAATAACGACAGAATTGGTATTTCAGGCTTTCTCAAAACTGCGTAGGCGTAGCCTGTTGTAGAAAAAAATTGCCTACAAAAATTGAAATCTTGAACAGATATAGGTTTTAGGAAAATCTGCTCGATTTAAAATGCAGGAGGGAACGGACAGTCAGAAAGCTCCATATGTTAGCACTCCTATAGGAGCGATCGCTTATTAAACCAACTAAAAATAATTCAACGGAGAGGGGGAGATTCGAACTCCCGGAACCTTTCGGTTCATCCGATTTCAAGTCGGACGCAATCGACCACTCTGCCACCTCTCCAATAAAGCTGTCAGCGCTTAGCTGTCAGTTGTCAGCTAAGATTGTGCTGACCAATTATGTATTGTATCTCATCTTTACGCAGGTTGCACTACTTGATTGGATTGTTGATAAAGAATTTCTTCAGATTCGACGTTAAAATCAGTGCCAACCCAAATAAGGGAAACTTGGGAGATAACACCGCCATCAAGTAAGACAATTGAGAAGTTGCGCTGCTTCTCACCTCCATTTTCCACAATTCTCGGTACACTCGCTGCATTCAAGTAGATAGTCCCATATTGACTTCTAAAGATCCGCTTTCGCAGCACTTTCTTGGTGTGGCGTAGGCTATGGTGCATGTGACCAAATGTAACGAGGGAAATGTTTTTACCAGCACTTATAGTCTGAGAGAGCGCCTCGGCAAAATCTGGATCACCAAAGTCGCCACCTGGTGGGTTCCAGTCTTTTCCACAAGGGTCTTCAGGGCGATCGCCCAAGCCTGTAGGACCATTATGACCGATAAAAATTATTTTCTCACACGTCGCGCTGTTTGCGGCGGACACAATGCGGGCTGTGGAGTCGGCAAAACCCATGACTCCATACCATTCTTTGTAGAAATCACTATATTTCCACTCAGGTCCACCCCAAGAAAAGGGACGACCGCCAACAACTGTTAGATTCAAAGCTGGAAAATCGATTTTACCATAACCCACATGGGTTTCACCTAATAAATCCAGTTGTTCCTTGACCCGATTTTCTTTAGTGCGATCATAGGGACATTTCTTACGTCCCCATTCTGTAGCAGTGTACCAAGCATCATGGTTTCCCATCACTGCTGCTTTAGGGATGTCCATTGAAGCGATCGCTCTTACCACTTCTACCGACTCATTCCCAAAATCCCCGACAAACAGCACTAGGTCAACACCCAGATGCTTGAGTGCAACGCCATCCTCTTCTTCCCATTGATCGTGAATATCTCCGACTACAGCAATTTTCACTATTTTTGAATTCGTTTTCTGAGTGCTCATGCCACAATCCTAGCCTTGTGTCTCCAGCATAGAAAACTCATGGGGGTTTTGACACCAAGATTAGGAGGATTACCTGCCAGCTATTTTTGGTAAAAACTACTATAATTGAATCCACCAGACAATAAATTGCAATTTTACGCAACCCCTACTGTGTTTACAACTGCACTCGCTCAACGAGATAAAACCCAATCGGGTGAAGTACCACTGGATTTATTTGCCGCCATTGAGAGTCTCAAAAAAGAACTCAATGCCGTGATCTTGGCACATTACTATCAAGAGCCTGATATTCAGGATATTGCTGACTTTATTGGCGATTCACTACAACTGGCAAAAGTCGCCGCTCGCACAAATGCAGATGCGATCATCTTTGCTGGTGTTCACTTCATGGCAGAAACGGCAAAGATTCTCAATCCTCATAAAATAGTACTTTTACCAGATTTAAATGCTGGTTGTTCTTTAGCCGATACTTGCCCACCGAAAGAATTTGCAGCTTTTAAAGCGGCACACCCAAATCATGTGGTAGTATCTTACATCAATTGCTCTGCTGAAATTAAGGCGATGAGCGATATTATCTGTACCAGTTCCAACGCTGTTAAAATTGTGCAGCAAATTCCAGAGGATCAGCCGATTATTTTTGCCCCTGATCGCAATTTGGGACGGTACGTTATGGAAAAGACTGGACGAGATTTGATTCTATGGCAAGGAAGTTGTATTGTTCATGAAACATTCTCGGAAAAGAAAATCGTACAGCTAAAAATTGCTCACCCAGAAGCTGAGGCGATCGCCCACCCAGAATGTGAGACTAGTATATTGCGTCATGCCAGTTTCATTGGTTCCACAGCAGCTTTGCTTAAATATTGTCAAGAAAGTCCTATTAAGGAATTTATTGTGGCGACGGAGCCAGGTATCATTCACCAAATGCAAAAAGTCGCACCGTACAAACGCTTTATTCCCGCACCACCTCTGAATAACTGCGCTTGCAATGAGTGTCCTTTTATGAGGTTAAATACCCTGGAAAAACTCTACTGGGCGATGAAAAATCGTACTCCAGAGATCACTATGTCAGAAGATATCCGTCTATCTGCTTTACAACCAATTCAACGGATGCTAGAAATCAGTGCTTAGTAAATGGGGAATAGGGAATATGTAATCGTGACGATGCTGGAGGCAGATATGCTCCCACACTGAAAAACGTGGGATTCAAGTCAGGAGACATTGCATAATAACACTACGCGTGTCGTCCCAGGATCTTTTTAAAGTGGGCTGTATACCCACCTATGTAGTTTTTATTGATCCGAATTACATATCTGCCCTCAGCCGGATGCCGTCTACCTTTCTTTATAATACGAAGAAAGAATAATTAGCAATTACTAATCTCTTTTTTCCCCATTACTAACCTCACAACTCACTCTTATTTGCTTCTTTTTGAGCAGCCTCGCTATATTTTTTGTACAGCCGAGTTCGGATCTGTGCTTCTTGATAGCGACTGTGATTTTGTGGCACAGCACTCATTAATTCTGCGGCCCGTTGCCATCTTGCGGCTAAATCCAACCACTGACCTGAAGTTGTAGCAGTGGTACCATTTGTAGAAGCTTGGTTAGCAATTCGTACTGCTGCAGCAAAAGTATCTCCTGAAGTACTGGTAATATTTTGGGTAGCAACGACAGGTGATGTATTTAGTTTTTGCTGGGCAATGGTTGTAGGACTTAAAAACTTTGATGCTTGTGATAATTGGATTAAACTTTTTAGATGAGTGCCTAACAAGCTATACACAACCCAGCCTAGCAGCAGTATGAACATGGATAAGCTTGTCGCCCCAGATATTTCTCTTTTATGAGAATTTTTATGCCGATTTCTGTTAGTTACTATTGCCAGACTGGAAGACTGTAACTTAGATAAACTTCGCCTTCCCAATTCAGTTTTGCGAGCGCTGAAATCTTGAATAATTTGCTGAAAAATGCTTTGGTTTGCTAATGTAATTTCCTCAGCCCAAAGCAATTGATTCTCAGCGTTTCGGCTAATCTCCTCTAACCAAAGTAATTGTTGCTCCCGAACAATTCGACTATTAATATTAACTCGATGAATATTGCGCGGTGCAATTGAATCCAGAATCTGCCGGATTTGGTTTACTAGAGTTGATTGTTCAAGTTTATCTACAGTCGGAGCCTCACAGAGAAGTTGTAAGATACCATTATCAAAAATAGCCCTAGTTCTGACACCGGAATTAGCTAACTTTTCATTCAATACTTGAATGAGAGCAGCAACGCTACCTTGATGAGCGTGCCAAGTAATATCATTTATCCGATCTAGCATTTGTGGATTAGTTAATAGCTCTTCAACTCTGAATTGTCAATAGACTTGTTAAATTTAGGATATTCAGCCTCGCGTATAAAAGTCTTATTTTCGATTGTATGAGTAAAAATATTTCCTTGCCACATAAAATCTTTAAAATTAAGTCTCCTTTTGAGTTTGTGAAGGATGGCTTAACTGAGTTTGAGCTTGAAATACTAACTTAGTCCCACCAATGAGTTACAACAGGAGCATCATCATGGGTCATCTTAAGCCTATTATTATGAGCCAAAACCCACCAGTTAATAGACGCATTTATTTATCTTGCATGTTCCAGACATGAAGTGCATCAGGGTTGGGATGCAATACTTTTCGGTTAAGCCTGTGGCATCGCCATGCGGAGTTGCTTTGTTTTGGTATATATTGCAGCCCTACTCGTGAATCAAAATCCGAAAAAACCGATTGTGACAGTGGGGGGTGCGCGTGGGTCGGTTTCAAGGGAGCATTTTGCATCATTCTCAACAAAAAAACATATCAACTGCCTCACTTACGGTAAGGCTCGCCGGACACCCACTTCCGCCCGGCAGACTTCACGAATACGGTTGTCCGTTCAAGTAAGAGTGAAAAATGTAGCGGTGTCAATAATCTCCTAAGTCGCTAACAGCCAAACCCGAATTGCTGGATGACCAACTACTGTCTTTATTTTAAGAATTATAGCAATAACAAAAGCCCCCGAGTTGATTAACTAGGGAGCTTTTGTGTAAAGAATAACCTGGCATAGAGCTATTGTTGCAGGAGGCTACCCTCAAACTATCGTCGCC
>JAQYWN010000945.1 GCA_029379265.1 Rhizonema sp. NSF051 | reverse complement strand
TAATACAATTGTACTATAAAGATTTGACTCGAAGTAATTTCCGTACATTTGCTACATTTACGGAATTTTAGTGGTAGTTTTGTTGAGCGCAAAGTAAAGAGAGATTGCTATGCCTAAACAATGTCACCTAGTTTAAGCCTTGTTCCGTTAGTTTAACTCTCACGCATTGCGCTCCCTTGGAGAAGAAATTGTGCTAACTCACAAAATCCTTGCCCTTCGCTCTTAGTAGTCACATAAGCAGGTTGGTGCTGTAACGTATCTGTATACTCGCGAACATTTGCCACACCTACAGAGATCGGAAAACAAAGCTCATCAAATAAACTTTCATCATTAGGACTATCCCCAACAGTCACAATCTCTCCTGGTGTATACTGAGGAAAATAATCTCGCAACACCTGTAACAACCCAATACCTTTATCTTGTCCCAGCGGTTTAATATGACACTGGACGTTGCTATAGGTAAATCCCCAACCTCTTTGCTGACAAAGATGACTTATTGTTTGTATTTCATCTGTATTTACAGAATCTACATCAAATGTCCAGTCAGTAATACGAAAGCGATTATCGGCAGATTCTTGAATGTGAGGAAATTGGCTTTGTAATTGTAAAAAAGCTTTAGCCAATTGTTGACGATGAAGAACTAAGTCGGGAATTGGTGTTAGGGCGACTGGCTTCTCATTTCCATAAGGGTAAAATAAACTGCCGTTTTCTGCTATAGCCCCCGCTACTGGCAGGTAACTCACAAGTCCACTCACCCACCCAGCAGAACGTCCAGTAACAATGAGGATCTTGATGCCATGGGCTGTCAAATCTTCCAAAGCTTGCAGCAAAGCGGCAGTAAATTTTCCTTCTGTAGTTAGGGTACCATCCATGTCTGTAGCAACCAGACGAATGTTTGTCAAGTCATTTGCAGATGAAACTTGAGACAAGGGTAAATATTTAGACATATGTATTTAATAAAAAGTATAAGTATATACAACTATCATCTAGCTTTGACCTATTGTGCGTCTATAACTTGTAAGAGTTGACACAATTCGCTTCATAGCTCTAGCAGTCGAATGCTCACAAAAATATCAATCATACCTCAATATGGCAGTCTGAATTTGGGCATCCTAAAAATCAGGAGTCAATTTCTGTTTGCCACCATGTATGTCAACTTCAATGTTTATTGCCCAAGCTTCGCTTAAGACGACAAAGACATCCCAACAAGTGCTAGCCTGCGATCCTCAAGCACCTCAATTCCTAGTGATCACCTCTGGAGGACTGGCTGTATTCGTAATTGTTTTGATTGTGTATGGCAAACTCCAGATGAAAAAGCTGGATAAAAAACTCAAGTTTGAAAAATTCCGCTCACGAGAAATCGATAAAAAGTTTAAGCTCGCCTTGGAAACAATCCGCAAAATGGAAACGAATCCTGATTTGATTAACTCACGGGAATTTAACCTGGAGTATTTGCGAATGCGGATGTCCGAGGACGTGTTTCATTTTGCAATTATTAATCAAGTCAAAATCAAGGTCAAAGATCAAATTTCTCAAGCATTACGTCCAAATCAAGCTCAACAAGGAGTTGTGGGGATTGCCAGTAACAACGGGAGGCAAGTGGATGATATTTTCGATCTCGAGTATGAGATTGGTAGTTCGCAAAATTATAGTAAGCGAGTGTTATTTCGGATTCAAATTCGGTTAATGAAGTTACCGACGCAAGCAACTTCTGCTACTATTAGCCAGATTATTGAATGTATTGAAACTTACCTGAGTCCCACAGAAGATGAGGATACCTGGCAACCAACGATTCAAGGTCGAATTGCCTCTATGCATTGGGACCAAAAGGCTAAGCCCACTCCTTTACTAGTACTCGAACAATCAAATGAAGGCGTGAATGTGACTTTCCGCACCAGTCGCCAATTAAATATTAAGTAGGTTGGTTTCAAAATTCATGCCGATGTGAACGGTGCGTTTAATATTGGCAGAAAAGTAATCCCAAACTCTTTTAATTGCTTGCAAGAAATTGTCGTCCGGGATAGGAGATGTCTGGTAGTGCATCCAAGGCACTTGCCAGTAAATAAATATCCAGCCGTCAAACTAGATCTAAGCGTCGTAGTCGCAATATTCGGACATACGGCTGGATATTTATTTTTATGGATCCCCCTAAGGCGAATAACACCTATGTTCTGCCCTAAAGGTAAAATAGGTGTTGCTTAAACCCGTGTGTAGTAGTCTGCCTATATTTGACTATGTAAAACGGAATTATATCAATTACGAATTATGCTAACTGCAGTTTGGGAATCACGAGCTAAAAGACCATCTTCCATTTCCACGATGCGATCAGCTATATCCAAAATACGATTATCGTGAGTTACCAACAAAATAGAAGTTCCCTGTTCTTTGGCAAGGTGCTGCATCAATTCTACAACATCACGTCCTGATTGTTTGTCTAAAGCTGCTGTAGGTTCGTCTGCTAGCACAAGTGGAGGATGATTAACTAAGGCGCGAGCGATCGCTATTCTTTGTTTTTGTCCCCCAGAAAGATTTTCTGGGTATTCATTAACTTTATCTCCCAAACCCACCATTTTCAGGATGGATTCTGATTTAAAAATAGCTTCTTGTGAAGAAATATACTCATTCAATTCTACCGCCATCTGGACATTTTGCCGAGCCGTTAAAAACTCTAACAAGTTGTGAGCTTGAAAAATATAACCAATTTTGCGCCGGATGTTCACTAATTTTTTCTGGTTGGCTCTGTAGAGTTCTCTCCCTAAAAATTGTAAACTTCCTTCTTGTACAGATCGCAAACCACCAATCAAGCTCAGTAATGTTGTTTTCCCAGACCCAGAAGGTCCAGTCATAATAACAATTTCTCCTGAATAAACTTCGAGGTTTATATCAAATAAAATTTGTTTTTTCAAACTCCCTTTACCATAGTAGTG
>JAQYWN010000944.1 GCA_029379265.1 Rhizonema sp. NSF051 | reverse complement strand
GGGTAAGATAATCTAAATTATTCTTGACAAAAAAAATTTTTTGTGCATAAAAAATAATCAACGTTTCTCGCTTGGGTTTGTTTCGCAAGGCTGAAAGCGATGCCAATAACCCCTCATGATTGAGTTGGTTTGCTCGTTTTTTACAGGTTTAAACCACGGGGAGCAAGACATTTTCATGCTTGATGGTGAAACTTGTTTGATTGGGACTGCCTTGCCCGAAGGGCGATAAAGGTTAAATCTTCATGCGTCAGCAATACGCTCTGTCTCGTAACTGTTCAGGGCTAATTGACTTTTGTTGAAGCACTTTGACTATTCCTGCCTGCTTTATCGATGCTATGGTCAATTGCTAGGTACGTAAATACTGTCCCACGTCTGCCCTTTTTCGACTTCGCCAACAGTATCAGTAACTATTCAGACTGTTAACTCCTGGATTCTGACCCCTAAATCTTACAACAAATTTATATCATCTAAATCTAATTACCTGAAAAAAGAAAACCACTGCTAAAGCTGTACAGTACAGATGGGAAATACCATCCGGTGAAATAATCGGTTAATACTACAGGAATATTCGGATGTTAAAAGAACTTCACCTTCAACAAGTAGGTCCATCTGACCATTTTAATGTTGAATTTGGTTCGAGACTGAATATATTTACGGGTGATAACGGTCTGGGTAAAAGTTTTTTACTTGATATTACTTGGTGGGTTCTTACCAATAATTGGGTGGAACAGGCAGCTTATGTGCAACAGGGAAGAGATAAACATCCCCAAATTACAGCTTTAGTTAATAATGTCCAAGGAGAAATCAATAGTGAATATCAGAGTTTATTTGATTTTTCTTCACAACAATGGCGTAATTTACGCTCAAGCTCTGTGGAGGAAATTTCACCCACAGAACGAGAACAAAACCATCAAGCCGTTTCATCAGTGGTAATTTACGTTCGGGTTGATGGAGGTTTCTCTGTTTACGACCCAGTACGCAAACGCGATCATGCTTATAATTTTACTTCTTCTTCTCTATGGAATGGTTTAAAATCAAACGATAAAGTGCTTTGTAATGGTTTAATTCAAGATTGGGTAACATGGCAGAATCAACCTAATAAATATCCATTTCAACTTTTTTCTAGTGTAATTAAAAAACTTGCACCACATCCTGACGAATGGATTTCTATGGGAGAAACAACGCGAGTTTCTGTGGAAGATGTACGGGAGATTCCAACAATTAACCTCCCTTATGGTAGTGTTTCTGTTACTCAAGTTTCGGCGGGAATGAAGCGGATTTTGGGACTCGCTTATTTACTAGTATGGACTTGGTACGAACATACTTTGGCATCGGAATTGCGACAGCAAGAGCCTGTAAAGCAGATAGTTTTGTTAATTGATGAAATTGAATCTCACCTACATCCGAGTTGGCAGAGGATAATTTTACCAGCAATTTTAACGGGAGTTACTTCCTTGCAAACATCTATTCAAGTACAGGCTTTAGTAACTACCCATTCTCCACTTATTCTTGCTTCTTTGGAACCAAATTTTGAGCAGGAAGAAGACAGATTATTTTTATTCAAATTAGAAGAGAGAAAAGTAACCCTTGAGGAAGTACCTTGGTCAAAACAAGGGGATACTGTTGGCTGGCTAACCTCAGAAATTTTTGGACTTAAACAAGCCCGATCTCAAGAAGCAGAAATTGCGATTGAAGCAGCAGAAGCATGGATGCGTAATGATGATATGGGTGTATGGAATGAAAACTTAAGAACGCAAGCACAAATCCATCAAGAATTGCAGAGGGTTTTACCTGGACATGACCCATTTTGGCCCCGTTGGATAGTCACATCGGAAAAAAGAACTTCTGGTTGAGCGGGAGCATAATATTATAATGATACCCTTTAAACCTCTACCAGAACCTTCAGATTTTGATGACAAAGTAAGATTACTGGGGAAAGCTTGGTTATTGAAAAATCCAGAACAAAAAAAAGGAACTAGGGATTATTGGTCGCCGTTTAAAAGTATTTTAGCTGATGGCTTCGATCATCTTTGTGCTTATTCAGTGATGTACGAGCCAGTTGGTACGGTAGACCATTTTCTTAGCCGCGAAAATTATCGCAATTTAGCTTACGAATGGAGCAATTTACGTTTTGCTTCTGCTTGGATTAATAGTACCAAAGGCACCCTTGATAACCAAGTACTTGATCCCTTTGATTTGGGAGAAGATTGGTTTGAAATTTTGCTTCCTTCCCTACAGTTAGTATTAACAGATAAAGTTCCTCTACAGCAACGTCAAAAGGCACAATTCACATTGGAACGGCTACGGTTACGTGATGATGAAAGAGTTCTGCGTCAGCGTCAATCATGGTATCAATTATATTTGGATGGGAATTTGACTTTACAAGGGTTAGAAAAGAAAGCTCCCCTTATTGCTCGTGCGATTAGAAAACAGCAGCAATCTCAAACTTAGTTGTATTTTGCAGTCCAAAATATTTTAAGATTAAACTTTTTCCGAAATCAATGTGCCTTTGAACATCTGATGTCCTAGAACAAATACTGTAATAGCGACACTTACTCCCTTCTCACTAAGTAGGCAGGTGGAAGAAATTACAACTATATAACGAAATGTAAAATTCCTGAAATGGGCTTGTAGTTGCGCTTTAGCGCTCTTAACAGCAACAAACTATTTTCTTAGCGTTTTCTGATGACTAATTTTCTCTTGCCGACTAGCAGCAAGAGAAAATTACGCTTTTGCATATCTCGGCATACCCTCAGAGGTATATTAAGGTGTCAAGAATAAAAGACAGTATAATCACTTATGAAAAACCAAAATAACCCGAGACAAATAGCACAAATTCTTCCTCTGTTGACATCTCGTGCCGTAGCTATATTTTTGTAAAGGTTCAAATCCGGAACTATTAGCCGAGGAAAGCCGCTTACAAGCTTTAAT
>JAQYWN010000943.1 GCA_029379265.1 Rhizonema sp. NSF051 | reverse complement strand
CTCTAAAAAACATTTTTTATAACAAAAAAGTGATCGCTCGTTGTTCCTACGATAAGCGATCACTTTTTTGTTTCTACGCTTTTCTGTTTTTACGCTGCCACTAATCCCAATGCTGTAGCTAACCCAGCAATTTGAACACGATACACAATTCCAGAAATTTGGCGCACAGTCACCGCAGGTACAACAAAAATCTGAGCAACGATTATGCCTTTTTCTAGTGATGCAGGATCTTGAATTGAAGCATCGCAGCGAACGGCATAAGCATCTCCAGGAAGATTGCCATACAATGCACCGCCAACGTAGAACTGGTGCAAGATTCCAAGTATTGTATTCCTCAGAGTCAAATAAAATAAACCACGGCTACCTATTGAGCGAAACAGGTAATCAGAGTTGTCAATGGTGTCAAATATTGTTCGCTCAATGCAGTTTAAAATAACCCGCGTGGAAATCATTTTGTAACTGGTATTCAATGATAAAGTTTGGGCATCGAACGGGACATATCCAACACCGCGCTTGAAGATAATTGCATTGACTTGGGAGGATGCTAGCAAGTCTTTTTGGGGAGCGCTCAGTGTAAACTCTAAACCACCAATACCCTCAAACGGGTACTTGATTCCTGCTGGTGGTTCTTCAACTCCCAGTGCTGCATATTTTTGCAAACCAAACGCCGCTGTTAATGCAGCTGATGAAATATCATTATTATTTGTATCCAGAGAATATGGATAATATGCTGCCATGTGTCCATTTACAGCAGAACAGTTTGCAAATTCAGCAGGCACCAGTCGGGGGTGGTTAACAATACTTGGATTCGCTGAGTCAATCAGCGCCATCCATCCTAACTTTCTGGCAGTTTGCTCCATAGTGTTAGCGATCGCGTTTCTGTCATACAACGCCGCTTGATTATAAAATCCTTCAGGGCAAACAATAAATCCTAGGTCAGCTGACTTTTGGGAATATTGCAAAGCTTGAATTGCACCAATAAAATCCCAACGTGCTGCTGTGGTATTCGCTGTTCCTACCGCAGTAGTTACACTGGTGCTTCCAGATATTGTAAAGGTTACCCCGTTGACTGCCCTAACAAAGAACAGTTTATTTGCATAATTGTTGTTACCGCTTCCATCAATATCATGGTGAGCGAGAAATTCAGTATTCAGCAGAGGACTGTTGTTGATTGCATTGATTAAAGCATCAATAACTGTAGGGATGGTGTCTGTTGTCGCAACGGTGTAATTAATTGTCACACCAGCGAGAATTATTGAAGCGATCGCACCTGGAACTGCCGTGTTTACTGTAACAGTGCTTACACTGGCTATTGGTACTCGAATAAAGAATAATCCTTGAAGTGTATTCGCCAGATAAGCAGATATTGTATTCCTAGTTATTGCTGGTGTTGAACCAAATAAGTTTGTTAAATCATCTAATGAACCTAGTGGTGTTGGTGTTAGGTAAGCACCAGATGTTGAAGTACCAACAAAATAAGTTCTAGTATAGAGTGCTGTCGCTGGTGGCGTAGTTCCAGCGGTGTCTTCAAACAAGAAAATCCCAGGACGCGCTGGCAAAGCTTGGATAGTCATACTTATATATTTTTAATACAAGTCTAACACTGAGATAAATATTGAACACCTGGCTTTGTTTTGTCTTTATATAATGACGAGGCATCGCTGAAATCTTGTGTTTAAACAATGGAATGACTTGAAATCAAGGATATTCAAGTTTTGTTAGCTTACCCGCCGAAAGCCTCCCACTGATTTCTAAGACGAAATTCAGTGGGAGGCTTTCGGCGGGTAAGCTAAAGGACTCGGGCGCACATTTCGTTGGCAAGATCTAGAACAAATTGGAGATTTGCAGCGTGCTGGCATTGATTATCGACTTGATCAAAAGCAGTGCAATTGTACTGATGAATGAGTGCAAATACTCAGAAGCGATCGCTGCTATTATCTTGGCGGTTTTTTGTTGCATTCTGCAATAAAGCATGATATTCTTGTAAAGCAAGCCACGCAGAGGAAAGCAATGTTTCAAACTGAGACGATTTCAACATTTGAATTTGGCGCATTTTTGAAAGCGATCGCTACCAAAATGAATATCAAAGCTGGGTGTAGCGATTCAACCCATTGGCAATTCTTGGGATTTATTAAAAGGCATGCTGACAACGTTGCTCTTGCTGAAAATGAGCCTATTAATATTGTTAAAGAGCAAAAGCATGCCGCTGCTAAACCCTACAAGGTAGCGCACCTTACCGCAAAGCAAGTATTATCCTATATCGGGCGACACAGAAACCTAAAGAAAGTTCAGGATGTTGCTACTATTGAGTTTCAAAAAAACTTAGATAAAACGCTACCAGAAAAACTGAAAATGGTAGCCACAAAGTTTGGTGTACAGTTGAACGATATTAGTGAACTTATTGCTAAAAAAGCTATAAAGAATTTTGAGATTTCTTTTGAAAACTTCTATAAAGACCGCGACAATATGCGGATAAGGTTGAGAAATTTTCACGAGGCGGATGTACCTGAACATTTAGCGTGGCAAATCAAAAGAAGTGAGGATGATGAGTTTCAACTAGGAACATACAGAAAATACGCCGTACTTCGTCGCGATATTCATCTTAGCCATGACTTGGGTACTAGTTTCTTCTCTGATGGTGTAGATCCAGAAGAGGAATATTTCAAATTACCTCGTGGTCTTGTTATTCAGATTGCGGGAATAGAACAACCAACCGAGAAAGTAGTAGCGCGATGTTTTGCTGCTTGCCCTAAAGAATGGGGATGCTTTTTTGAGTTTTATATTCCGTTTGATATTAAGACAATGTCAATAATTGTCAGCAAAGAAACAGCAACTAAGATTAACGAACTCGCTTGGGGAAATCCCAGCAACAATCAAATTTTAATGAAAGTTTTAAACTAAAGTTTCACAAATTAGTAATAAAAAAACCTGAAAAATTATTTAATTC
>JAQYWN010000942.1 GCA_029379265.1 Rhizonema sp. NSF051 | reverse complement strand
TTGATGGCGATCCTAACAGCCGCATTGGTGTCAGAACTCCCAACATTGGTATACGGGTACAAACACCAGTACATGTCTATAATCCTTCTTTAGATCCCAATTCTCCTTTGAATACAAATCCCATTTTTCATAACCGATAACAATCATGGCTAAAGTCATGATGCGGTGCTTATGCTTTTGGCGCTCCTGGATTTGGTGTCTTTGCCAATGCGGCAGCAACTTGTCAATGACGAATAACTATCAGTCATTGATTTGCAGGCATCGTCAAAGCCAGAAAAGCTTTGATGCGAGCGCCATTAACATAATCGAAAGCTAAAAAAGTTATAAATTTTACAAAATCTTTATGTAATTTAGCAGTTTGACAAGTAAAACTCTTTTCAGTTTGCTATTAGTGGACTAATGTAGTAGAGTGCGTGAGAAATTACGCAGCTCTTTTACTTTTTTGAGGAAGTATTTTAATGACCGCAACTTCTCCCCGATTAAAGCACGAGGTTAAAGACCTCGCCCTAGCTCCCTTGGGAAGACAGCGCATTGAATGGGCTGGACGCGAAATGCCAGTCTTACGGCAAATCCGCGATCGCTTTGCCCAGGAAAAACCCTTCGCTGGCATACGCCTCGTTGCGTGCTGCCATGTCACAACAGAAACAGCCCACTTAGCAATTGCACTGAAAGCTGGTGGTGCAGATTCCCTACTAATTGCGAGCAATCCGCTATCAACACAAGACGATGTAGCTGCTTGTCTCGTCGCCGATTACGAAATTCCTGTCTTTGCCATCAAAGGTGAAGATAACGAAACCTACAGCCGCCACGTCCAAATCGCGTTAGATCACCGTCCCAACATTATCATTGATGACGGCTGCGATGTGGTTGCGACCTTGGTTCAACACCGCCAACACCAACTGGCTGATATTATTGGCACTACAGAAGAAACCACAACCGGAATTGTGCGGTTGCGAAGCATGTTGAGAGATGGTGTCCTTACCTTCCCCGCGATTAACGTCAACGACGCTGACACCAAACATTTCTTTGATAACCGTTACGGTACCGGGCAATCAACCCTCGACGGTATTATTCGCGCTACAAACGTCCTGCTTGCTGGTAAAAACGTTGTTGTCGCAGGTTACGGCTGGTGCGGTAAAGGCACAGCTATGCGAGCTAGAGGACTCGGTGCTAATGTGATCGTCACCGAAATCGACCCCATCAAGGCAATTGAAGCAGTGATGGATGGTTTCCGCGTACTTCCAATGTCGGAAGCAGCTCCCCAAGGCGATTTGTTTATCACCGTCACCGGGAACAAGCACGTCATTCGTGCTGATCACTTTGATGTGATGAAAGATGGCGCGATTGTTTGTAACTCGGGTCACTTTGATATTGAGATCGACCTAAAATCCTTGGGTGCTAAAGCTAAGGAAGTTAAGACAGTACGTTCCTTTACGCAAGAATATCGTCTCCAAAATGGTAAATCAGTTATCGTTCTAGGTGAAGGACGTTTGATCAACCTGGCCGCCGCAGAAGGACACCCCAGCGCGGTTATGGATATGAGTTTTGCGAATCAGGCACTGGGTTGCGAATATTTGGTGACTAATAAGGGTCAACTAAAACCCGGTATTCACTCAATTCCAGTTGAAGTGGATCAAGACATTGCACGCCTGAAGTTGCAGGCAATGGGAATTCACATCGATGCCTTGACAAAAGATCAAATTGAGTATACAAATTCTTGGACTTCTGGAACTTGAAATAGAATAAGCGAGCGATCGCTCCGCCAACGCCAAGGGCGATCGCTCTTCTAAAGTTCCTATAGTGGGATGGGCGATTCGCCTATCCCACTTTATATTTTGAAACAATGACAAAAATATTTGCTGAAAATCCGGAATAGTGCAATAGAACTCTGTATTCTTAAATATCACACCAAAAACGGTGAGGCTGACAAGGCTAATTATTTGCCCGATTCCTATACTGACAATAACTATACCGAAAGCGAACCACACTGTCAAAAACAGTGTGGTTCTAATATATATTTGACAAAAGAATGCTACTCATGGCTCTATAAAGCTAACTAATAACTATTAATAACGGGTACTTGTGAGTTAATGCGGTGACGGGCTTTGGCGGTAATTGTCACTTAGCTATTCTCCAGACTTCAAGTATGTTTTTAAACTGAAGTGAAAAATAGAGCCAGCAGGAAAGATGTCTGGCTCTGTTTTGATTAAAGTGTGCCTAACAAGAGCGTTTTGTTACCTCTGCAATGCGTTGTCCAAAGCGTTCTGAGGTGAGGCGATCGCCAGGATCTATCTGAGCTTCCTTACCGCTCATATCGAGTGGAGATTGACCCATCACACCCAAAAATCCTCCAAGTCGATTAACTCCATCATCTTTACCAAACAAAAAGCTTTGTAAATCTCCCACGTTCACCCAAATCATACCGTGTTGAGCCGCGTTTGTGACCAAATATAGGAGTGTTCCCTGTTTATCACCACTAGGAGAGCTAGAATGCGTAAAGCCAGCAGCGATTTTGTCTTTCCATCCGTGTCGAAACCAAATTTCGCTAGTTGCATCAATAAATGCCTTGAACTGAGCTGCAACACCACCCATGTAGGTAGGTGAACCGAACACAATTGCATCAGCTTGATTAAGCTTTTCTATTGTTGCATCATCCTTCCAACGACCATGCACAATCTGCTCGCCAACAATCCGCAAAACCTCAACAGTCGTATCTTCAACTTTGCTTGCACCTTCAGCAATAGCTTGAGCCATAAGGTGAGTATGACCAGTACCGGAAAAGTAGACAATTGCTACAGTAGGCATGACAAACTTGTTTAATTATTGTACATCAAATAACCAAGTAATATCATAGAGACTCTTTGCTATAAAGTTGAAGACAATTTATTTATGAGTCACGCCGCCCATAACACTCATTTATGATCTTAAAATATAAAAGTAGTATTTATTG
>JAQYWN010000941.1 GCA_029379265.1 Rhizonema sp. NSF051 | reverse complement strand
TCTAGGAAGTCATGACAATATTTATAATGAGCGTTCAATTAACTTGTATCTTCCTTAACTATTAAGAGTTTATTGAAGAGGACCTCGGTAATTAAGTAAGATTGAGCAAAAGAACTTACAGCAGTTTTCACCTAAATGAACCACACGATTGGTAAGGGCGAACGGTGAGACAGCCCTGAAGGAGGGAAACCCTCCGTAGGGGACTGCGTTAGCGTTAGCGAAGATCGCCCCTACGACTGTGGTCTAATTATCTAAAAATTGCTGTAAATATGTAGACAAATGTTGAGATGCTATGAAACCGAAGAAAAACTGTACGGGTGGGTTTGAGAAGATAGTTCGTTTTTGCTGACAAATGATGAGATTAAACCTAAGGGCACACTTATTCTGCTTCACATAGTCAGGTAAAGCTGTGTTTATTCACGCCAATTTACTTAGTCATTTGTAAGCAAGGACTAATTGATGTATTCAGCACTCCTGTTATGGCGTTGCATAATAGAAATATGGGCGTTGCTGAATTAAATTATGAATGATGCGCTAATCGCGAAGTTCCAAACAGGTATTAAAACCTGCGTTGAAACACTCGTCTTTGTGTAGAGGCTGTGTAGTAATACACCCTAAAGGTAAAATTAATTTGGAATTAATAATGCGCAGATTTTTAATTGACCAAGCCGCCTTTTTTAAGCGGAACCGTGTTAACCCAACTCTCCTCTCTTCGGAGCGTAGAGAGGGATCTTCACCACTACGTGAACTGTATTAGGTTATATGTAGCAGTCCTCCGCGTTCTTTGTGAGAATCTAAGAGGCCACAAATAAATTAGGCAGCTCCTCTACTAAGAGCGATCGCTCGTCGTACAGCAGTATCCGCATTCACAATCCCATAACCGTAAGTTGTATCATAACCAGGTGTACCCAAATCATAGGCTGTTTCAGATAGCACTGCTTTAACCTGCGTTGCAGTTAGATTCGGCTCAATACTCCATACCAAGGAAGCAATTCCAGTAACATTTGGCACTGCTGCTGAAGTTCCGTTAAAAATATTACCAGCATTTCCTCCGTACCCAAAATTATATGGAGTAGATGCGGCAGTGTGAGTCGCAGTAGTTGTGATGAACTCAGAAGGTGCGACTAAAGTTAAACCATTTCCAGTGTTGGAACCCCACCAATTAGGGTACGAAATACGACTGCCTGGTGTTTGTGCATTGCCATAATAGTCCTTGGTTCCCCAAACAGCACCCACTGCAATAACATTACTGTATGTGCTGGCGAGATTTGCGGGACTCGAAAGACTATTAGTATCGCCATTACCGGATGCAAACACAAACAAGGCTTTATCTTGGTTATTTGCCACGAGTTGATCGAATGCAGGAGTGTCACCACCAGCTAAACTGAGGTTAACAACCAAACGCTGACCTTTACTATTTGCCTGATTAATCAGTAGTTGTGTCGCACCAGCCAAATCGTAATCTCCTGCGTCACCACCGACAACATCAATATTGAAAACATCAGAATTCCAATTGATGCCACTTATCCCTATTCCATTGTTACTAGCAGCAGCAATAACCCCTTCAACTTGAGTTCCGTGTGAGAAACTTGACGACTCATCTAAATAGTTGTTACCAGCAAAAATGGTGGAGCGGAGATCGGGGTTAATCTTACCACTGCTGTCGGTTCCTAATCCTGTATCTTCAATTCCAATCAGGACTTTGCTAGAACCTGTCGTGAAACGCCATGCATCTGGCACACCTGTTATACCTAAGTTCCATTGCTGACTAAACAACGGATCGTTGGGAACCACTGATAAGTTAATTGTGGTGTCTGCAAATTTAAGGGTTTCAATGCCCGTTAACAAAATTTGACTGCCGTCTTTAAATGTGATGGCATCATAGACGCGATTCCCATTGCCAGAATTGTAAATAACACCTCCCGTTGTGGTGTTTGCGTAATTTATACTAACTGTCGTCGAAGAAATTTGGGGTAGATCCAGTTCATCTCTCGCGCCACTACCAAAGTCTACATTACCGTTGCCAGAATAAATGCTCAAGCCATAGCCAGATTGGTAGGTAAATGTATCTGCCCTGAGAGTACCGTTTTCAATATGTACATTCCCAGCACTTTGGACTGTAATGGCCGTCGGGGATGATGTACTCTTAGAAATAGTAGTCGTCGGTTGTGTGCTGACATCAGTAGGGATTGGTGATATTACGCTACCAGATGCAAGCTCTCCTGATAAACTCAGATTGTCGTCGGTATCAGGTGATTTATTAGTAGTGTTGCGATCGCCAATAGTGTATTGCAGTTGCACATTCGCAGATCCATCTACCCAATTGCTGAAATTGCTCGTATTGACTAGAGTTGTATTGCTGAGACTATCCAAAGTGTTCCCAGCGTTGTCAAAGGGCGTTATCCAACCAGTTAACTTGTCTTCTGTTTCCCCATTACTAATAGGGTAAACCGGAATATTGTTCGTGACTGGAGGTAAAATCGTGTTGATTGATTGATTGAGATCACCTTCAAACTGAGAATAAGCTGTGGCTTCACCAGGAGCGAAAATGCTATTCCCATTTGTATCCTGAATCGAATCAGTGTCAGCGTAGGTGTTCCCGTCGTCTAAGTGAGGGTCAAAACTGCTACTTTGTTGTTTGGGAAAGCTGTAGTAATTATGATCTCCACTATTTAGTCCATCAGTAAATATTCTTGAGGTCGCGGCAGTATTCAAGTCTATAGGAGTATTTGTGAAGTTACTGAAATTTATTGACATGTTCTAATACTTGTACCTGACAATACGTACTGTTCTTAATACTGATAATCGGATTCTTTGCTGAGAAAAATACACCTCTGTGTCAAAATTTACAGAAATTACATGAAATATTTACGTAAACTTTAACAGGATGGTACTTTTGCTGAAAAAAAAATGTACTTTTTAAGACATGAATTATTATAATAATTTATGGC
>JAQYWN010000940.1 GCA_029379265.1 Rhizonema sp. NSF051 | reverse complement strand
CCTATAAGTTGAAAAAAGTATTAAGATTAGCGTAAATATAACGCTTATCTCAAGTAGAGCTGATATCCACCATTAGGAGAACTATAATATGGCGCTCGTACCAATGCGGCTGATGCTAGATCACGCGGCTGAACACGGTTATGGCATCCCAGCTTATAACGTGAACAACATGGAGCAGATCCAAGCTATCATGCAAGCTGCTCTAGAGACGGATAGCCCCGTAATTTTGCAAGCTTCTCGTGGCGCTCGTAAGTACGCAGGTGAGAACTTCCTCCGCCACCTGATTTTGGCAGCAGTAGAAACATACCCTCATATTCCTATTACCATGCATCAAGATCATGGTAACAGTCCGGCAACTTGCTACTCCGCGATTCGTAATGGCTTCACCAGTGTGATGATGGACGGTTCTTTGGAAGCGGATGCTAAAACCCCAGCAAGCTTCGAGTACAACGTTAGCGTTACAAGTGAAGTGGTGAAAGTAGCTCACTCTGTGGGTGCTAGCGTTGAAGGTGAACTTGGTTGCTTGGGTTCTCTGGAAACAGGTATGGGTGACAAAGAAGATGGCCACGGTGCAGAAGGTGTACTTTCACACGACCAACTATTGACAGATCCAGACGAAGCAGTTGCCTTTGTAGAGCAAACTCAAGTGGATGCTTTAGCAGTTGCCATTGGAACCAGCCACGGTGCTTATAAATTTACCCGCAAGCCAACTGGGGAAATTTTAGCTATCAGCAGAATCGAAGAAATTCACCGTCGTTTGCCCAATACCCACTTAGTGATGCACGGTTCCTCCTCCGTACCTGAAGATTTGCTCGCTTTAATTAACAAATACGGCGGTCAAATTCCCGAAACTTATGGTGTACCTGTAGAAGAAATCCAAAAAGGTATCAAGAGTGGTGTCCGTAAAGTGAACATTGACACAGATAACCGCTTGGCAATTACAGCAGCAGTCCGTGAAGCTTTGGCGTCAGATCCAAAAGAATTTGACCCTCGTCACTTTTTGAAGCCTTCGATTAAGTACATGCAGAAGGTTTGTAGCGATCGCTATCAGCAATTTGGTAGTGCCGGCAATGCCAGCAAGATCAAACAGATTTCTCTAGACGATTTTGCAGCCAAGTATGCTAAGGGTGAACTGAACGCCGTCACCAAGAAAACTGCCGTTGTTTAATCTTTTATAAGTAAATAGGGACACTGTAGTAGTGTGTCCCTACATAACTGAGGATTCTCTTACTTGCATGACTTGACCGGGTATAACTTAGGTTCCCCGGTTTTTTATTTTATGTGCTAAAACAGCTAGTAGTTCTTAGTCATTGCTAAAAGACACGGTGTTGCAGACTAGGCATTTGACGGCGAACTTGTTCCAGCCTCACGGGGTTTATTTCCGCGATCGCAACTCCTGGCTGTTCACCCGCATCTGCTAAAACCGTTCCCCACGGATCGATAATCATTGCATGTCCGTGAGTTTGGCGACGAGCATAATTAAGTCCGGTTTGTGCAGGCGCGATGATATAGTAGGTGTTCTCAATCGCACGCGCCTGTAGCAAAACTTGCCAGTGATCTTTACCAGTATAGGCAGTAAATGCCGCAGGTACAAACACGACATCTGCTTCCTTTTGTGATAAGTATCGGTAAAGTTCGGGAAATCGCACATCATAGCACACAGAAAGCCCGACATTACCGAGTTCTGGTGACAAATAGACAGAGGGTAGTTGGGTACCGGCCATCACAGTACTAGATTCTTGATAGGTGTTCCCATCAGGGACATTAACATCAAATAAATGTACCTTGTGGTAGCGAGTGAGTTCTTCACCGTTAGAGTCAATAAGTAATGCTGTATTGTAAACTTTGCCCGTACTGTTTGTCGGTACTGGAAAGCCTCCACCTAAAATGGTAATTTGAAAGCGCTGAGCCATTGTTTTGAGAAATTTTTCAGATTCCGTGGCGATTGCATCAGCTTGAGCGCGTTTCGCATTTTCGTCTCCCATAAAGGAGAAATTTTCAGGCAAACCCACCAATGTCGCACCTTGATGTACGGCGAAATCGATTAAATCCTCTGCTTGTGCCAAATTTTTTTGTAGATCTGGCACACTAGTCATTTGAACAGCTGCGGCTAGATAAGACTTCATAGATTCAAAAACGAACAGTGAGTTGTTTGGGGTCATTCATTTGAGCTAAAATCTAGCTCAAGTTATATTTTCCTTGTTTCTTTTCTGATTTTCTTCCTCAACACCTCATATCAATCTTGCTACGAGATGTAGGACACTGGGGAAATTGAAGTTAGATTTTTAGAAAACCTTGATAAATAATATCTACTGTGAATACATTCTTGACAGGTTGAGATAAGATGGCTTTTGTCAATTAGAAATTTTACTGAAAATCTAGTAAGAACTCAGGTATTCAACTAATCTTTGTAATGAGGTTTCAGCACAAAGATTAGGCGATTGGAGCGCACATCCGTTGCTTTTGGCATCGCTAACCCAAAAACGATGTTTTCTATCACGGTTTTTTGCAAGATTTTCATCCTATAGATATATTGACAAATGTATTAAACTTTTAACCTTTCACCAATGCTGTGAATATAGCAGTACTGTTGCTGTTTAGATTTGGATGTCAATTCATTTTTAGTTAACGTGAGTTTGACGGAATGATTTGACATTGGTAGCGGCTTCTTGGTTCAATTGTGAAGTAAGGGATTACGCGGATCACAGATGCTTTCAGTGTATCGCTAATCAGTTACGGTGGATGTTGAGTATCGATTAGAGAGGTTACCGGAAATGCGAGTAGCAAAGCTTACCTAATTGCTGTAGACTAACTAAAAGCTGGTTCGCGAACCAGCCTCTTTTTGTCAAAGGCCAAATATTAATTACTCTGGAATAGCTTACTTAAAATTCAGTAAAAATTTAGTTCATTGGGTCTTGACAATTGTTAAATTTGAATGGGATTATTAGGTTTATTC
>JAQYWN010000939.1 GCA_029379265.1 Rhizonema sp. NSF051 | reverse complement strand
CGGCAATCTAAGGCGCGATCGCTTCAAAGAATCTTCGTCCTTGAATTCTGCTAAACCTTTTCCTGCAAAAATAAACCCTACATCTTCCAAGTCTATTGTTAACTAACGCTTCTTCAATACAGGTGTCAAATGTTCTGCGATTCCTTCTAGTTGAATAACATTACAGCCCAGTTTATAAGCAAACTCCACTGATTCCCCGGACGCGATCGCACTATAAAACCCTGTAGCAAATTTGATTGCAGCTTGATCCGCAATCGCTTTATTCATACCAACGACGTAGGGAATATGTTCAGCTAGGGCTTGAGCTTGAACTTCTGAATAACAGGCATTGAGGACAACACATTCTATATCATTGGCAAACAGCTTGAACAAGTTAGCCAACGCAACAGTCGTAACTAGCCGCTCGTTTCCGGTTTCATCTTCCAATACCAACCCATTCTCTCCTGAACCGTGACCAATAAAGTGAACAAATTGCGGTTTTAAATCGAGTAACGCTTCGTAAACATCTGGGACACGAACAGCCTGCCGTTGTCTTATATTAAATAACTCACGTTTTTTTGCCCGTCGTAATCCCGCTTCAATCTCGCGTACTTCCTCATTTAACCTTAAAGACGGGGTGGTTTTTGGATTCGATGCCAGAATCAGAATTGTTTTGATAGTGGAGTTATTATGTTTTACAGTTTGAGCATAAAAACTGGGGCGTTGTAGTGCTGTGTTCACCATATTTTCTAAACTACGAATTCTGTTATCTTTTTCAGCTATCAATCTTTGTAATTCTTGTTCTGTTAATGCTTTAATTTGATTATAATTTTCAAAATATTCTTGACTGAGTAGAGATTTATCAGCTTGGCTCTCTGTTTTTGCTCTGATTAAAAATTTATCTTCTCCTCGTACCTCCATTCCTACAATTCGCAGTTCTGCTGCTGGATTATTTTCAGCTAACTGCTTAAATGAAATGGCGATCGCTCTTGGGTCAACACCTTGGTTATGATAAAGGTCAAGGGTATCAAATATTGGTTTAATAAAATCACCAAACTCCCCGTCTTTAAAAACTTCTTTATTGTTATCTGGTTTGCGTAAAGGATCTGGGTTTTCTTTAGTGGGGAGTCGCATATAAACATACTCACACCGCACCCCATCAAATTTAGTATCACTGGTGATGTTCCAGTCTCTAATGTATGCTCCGGTGAGAGTAGCGCCTGTAAAGTCTGTACCATCTAACTGCGCTTGTACTAATTTGGCTCTGGATAAATCCGCATCTTGCAAATTAGCTTTACTCAAGTCGGCACCGACAAAACTGGCGTCTATTAAGATAGCACCTTGAAAGTTTACTCCTCGCAAATCAAGGCGGTCAAAGTTTTGATCTTGTCCAAATCCAGTAACAAGTACTTGACACACCTGTGTTTTTTGAAGGTAAGTTGCACCAGGGCGACCGCGATATAGTTTCAAGGTTTTATGGAAACTTGTACGAGTAAGAATTGCTCGTCTAAAATCTGTACTTTTGAGCGTGGCTGCCGTAAAGTTAGCGTTACTTAGATTGGCTTTGCGGAAGCTTGTACCTTGAAAGGCTGCAAAAGCAACAGTAATTTCACGAATCAAAACGTGTTTTGGATCTCCCTCTAATGCATGTAAACTTATATATATACTAAATAATGCAATAGCTCCGGCAGTAGATCCAGCGAAGACTCCGGCAATAACTCCGGCTTTAGTTCCGGCAAAGGCGACAGCAAAAATAATGGTAATGGCAATGGCAGAAGCGAAGGCGAAGGCTCCGGCGATAGCGAAAGCGATGGCGAAAACGATAGCGAAGGCGAAGGCTCCGGCGATAGCGAAAGCGAAGGCGACAGCGGCGGTGGTAGCAATGATGGAAGTGGTGGCAATGGCGGAGGTGATGGCAATGGAGATGGCGATGGCGAGGGCGAAGGCGATAGCAATGGTGATAGCAATAACTCCTAAACCCGCTTGTATTCCTTGACGAATTGTCACAAAGCAAAAGATGATTAGTATAATTGCAACAGCAAAGCCAGTAGTTTGATATGCTATTTCAGAACCTTTCTGTGGTTGAAATATTAAACTCTCCATTAAAAAGCCAGTTAAAGCTAAGAAAAATCCTGATATACCCATCAGCAACCACGAAACAAGCACCAAGAAAATAGCCCACCGCCTTTGTAACCCTGCCTTAGCACCACTGAAGTTAGCTCCTATTAGGTTAGCACCGCTAAAATCAGCACTGCGGATATCTGCACCGCTAAAGTCTGCCAATTCAAGGTTTTGTCCTTTGAAGGAGCGCCCTCTTATATTTTGCCCCGAGTAATCTTGTGGCATAGCTCACGCATCGGTAAACTGGATTATACGAAAATACAGCTTCTGCACCTTTTATTCCAGTTTTTTAGAAAAGTACAGCCCAAATATGATCGCCGATCGCCTCTGCACCAATCTTAAATGCAACACAAATATTACGTAGCTTTCGCTAGATAAAATTGACGACGGGTGACTTACCTCAAAAAGTCCAGTGTTAATTGGAACAGCGATCGCCGTCACGCGAAGATTGAACCCCTAATGAAATACGATGACAACCGCCAGCAGGTACAGCGAGATGTCACAGAATTATTGGATTCGATGTTTGATTAACAGTGATCGCTCCTGGTATTAATCCGAAATATTTTCTTGGTGTTTTTACCAATGTCAATAAGGAAACGATAAAGTTATGGTAATAAAAAACTAAGATATTTTTATGATAAACCAAGACTCAGAACCTACAATTAATCTTCTTAAGGACTTGCGGGAAATACAAGAAATAGAATCAAAGCAGAAAAAACGACAGGAAGAAAAAGAAATAGATGGTAAAACTTTCAATCAATTACAAAAAGATAATCTGGCAAGTAGTTTTGCAGAAAATATTAACAAACAAATTGAATTATTTCATCAAAAATTAAAGCCAGATAATCGCCTTAAT
>JAQYWN010000098.1 GCA_029379265.1 Rhizonema sp. NSF051 | reverse complement strand
TTACTATTTATTCTCCCACAAATATGGTCTGTTTATTTACGCCGACCTATACTAGAATGCTTAAATCTCCCCTTTATGGTAAGCCAGATAATTGCGCCAGCTGCCATATTGGGAAATGTCTTGTGCATTTAGAATCACATAGGGTTCACATAAAAACCCTTTGACTTCTGAACCATCTTCCAAGTCTAAGGTGCCAATCACTAGGGGTGGCGGTACTACAGCGACAAAAGTACCGAAGCCTTCTGCACTCAGTTGCCAAACTTCTACTTCAATGCCTACCCCAGAACCATCAAGAACTTTAACTAATCCGGGTTTAGGGGGTTGGGTATTGGCAAGGGCATAGAAGCGATAGCAGGGAGCGGTTTTGCAAGTTTTCACTAAGGTAGCATGGCGCTCTTGCAGTTGATAATTCAACGGCTGCCCGGTTAAATGGGCACCGACAACAGCAAGATTAATTGTCTGGGTGGATGCACAAGTCATGCGGAAATCCTCACGAGAGTTGTTGTTTTACCACAGGTACCGCCCATGTGATGGTGATAACGCTTACCCAATTGACACAGTGCCGCGTCTTGAAATGCTTGCCCGATTAAGGTAATGCCAGTGGGCAAACCATTGGCACGGAAGCCACTGGGAAGGGCGATCGCGCACAAGTCCATCAAGTTCACGAAATTAGTGTAGTAGCCCAAGTTAGTATTGAGGGTGATCGGATCGGCTTCTACTTCCGCTTTGGTGTAGATAGTCCCCGTGGTTGGCAATGCCAGAATATTGACTTTTTGCCACTGCTGTGATAAAGACTGCTTGAGCGCTTCCAGAGCGTAAAAACTTTTGAAAGTATCTACTGCGGTGTAGCGTAAACCATTGCTAATGATTTGGCGCACAACGGGATGAATGGCATCAGCTTGAGTTTCAAAGAACGATTGGATGGCCGCAAGCCGTTCTGCTACCCAGGCACCGGAGTAGAGCAAATTAGCGGCTTGGTGGAGGGGTTGAAAGTCAATTTCAACAAGCTTTCCACCAATATCCTTTAACCGCTGTAATCCATGCTCATATAAATCTGCTGCTGCTACATCACCGAAGAACTCCAATTGATCTGCCTTGGGGACTCCAAAGAAAAATGATGATGGAATTTCTTCAATTTGTGGTGGAACTTGGCGGGAATAACTATCGCTCTTGTCAAAGCCACGAGCAAGTTCCCATACGAGTGCCGCATCTTGGCAATTCAATGTGAAAATAGAAACACAATCGAGCGAGCGACAGGCAGGTACTACGCCGGACTTACTTAATACACCTCTGGTAGGCTTGAGTCCGACAATGTTGTTAAATGCCGCAGGAACTCGTCCAGAACCTGCTGTATCAGTGCCTAGTGAAAAGCTTACCAGCCCAGCCGCAACTGCCACAGCAGAACCAGAACTCGATCCACCGGAAATATAATCGTCATTGAAAACACTGCTACAGGCTCCATAGGGCGATCGCATCCCGACTAACCCTGTGGCAAACTGATCAAGATTAGTTTTGCCGATCAAAATTGCTCCGGCTTGGAGCAAACGCTCAACTACAGTTGCCGTTTTTTCTGGGATGTAGCTGTAGGCTGGGCAGGCAGCGGTTGTGGGCATTTTTGCCACATCAATGTTATCTTTCACGGCGAAGGGAATACCGTAGAGAGGCAAGTCATCTGGATTGCTACCAGTGAGGGCTTGAGCTTGAGCCTCTGCTTTTGGTAACAAATGAATCCAGACAGCATCGTTTAAGCGTGCAGCAATCCGGCGATAAACCTCGTCAATTACATCCGTTGGTTGCAATTGAGCCTTTCGATAAGCTGTCAGCAGCGATTCAATATCCAAGCTGATGGAGTCTATCATGATGCTTCTCCTCTGATGATCATCAATATCTGTCCGCCAGTGACAAGTTGCCCTGGTTCGCAAAGGACTTCTACAACCGTTCCTCTTTCGTCTGGTAGCAGAGTAATTTCCTGTTTCATTGCTTCCAACACAATCACACCCGTGTCTTCGGTAATGCGATCGCCTGGTTTGATTAACACCTGCCAGACGTTTGCCGTCGTTGGGGCACTCAGGGCGTAGCAATCATTGGGAATCGTCGTTGTTGTTGCTGGTGCGGAATCAGCAGCAATGGCGATTGTGCTTTCGTCTTGGGCTATGGCTCTCCAGCGATCGCGCTCTTCTCGAAAGGCAATTTGCTGGCGGGTTTTGAATATCGTCGCCTCTGCTGTAATTTCCTGCAAAAACTGTTGATAGTCGCGGAATTTAAAAGTGGTTTCTTCAACATGAAGTTTGAACTTGCCTTCAATAAAATCCTCTCGGTGCCGCATGAGATCCGCGTGAGAAACCGGATAAAACCGAATTTGATCGAAGAATCGCAACAGCCAGGGTTTACCATCTTTAAAATCCGCAGTTTGTTTGTAGCGATTCCACATCTGCACGGTGCGTCCGATAAACTGATAACCACCTGGTCCTTCCATCCCATAAACGCAGAGATATGCACCGCCAATGCCAACTGCATTCTCAGGAGTCCAGGTGCGGGCAGGATTGTATTTTGTGGTAACGAGACGATGACGCGGATCGAGCGGGACTGCCACTGGCGCACCGAGATAAACATCGCCTAATCCCATGACTAAATAACTGGCATTAAAGACAATTTCTTTGACTTCTGCGATGCTGCCCAGTCCATTAATTCGACGAATAAATTCAATATTGCTAGGACACCACGGTGCATCTTTTCGCACCGAATGCATATATTTTTGAATGGCTAATTGAGTAGATTCATCATCCCAAGACAGGGGTAGATGCACAATGCGAGTCGGTACTTCCAAATTTGAAATATCCGGTAGATAGGATTCGATTTCTTGTAACGCGACAACTAAATCTGATTGCGAAATGACGCGGCTATCGTAGTGAATTTGTAGCGATCGCATTCCCGGCGTTAATTCCAAAATCCCAGCAATCGGATTCGTTTGCAGATGAGTCATTAACTCATGCACTCGGAAACGCAACTTCAAATCCAGCACCTTATCTCCGTATTCAATCAACAAATATTTATCACTAGCTTGACGGTAGGTGACGGCAACTTGGTCATCAGCGAAGGGAATTTCTGCCAGAATTGCACGATGTCCACAGCCGTCAGTTATCATAGTAATCAATTCCCCCACTTGCAGCGTTTGGATTTGCCGTTCCAACTGCAATTCTTGGTGCAATGCCTGCTCAAAGGTGAGGCGACGGAATTGAACCGTATCTCCCGGTTTAAGTTGCCCAATTTTCCAGAGTTGTGCTTTTATAATCGTCGCCGGACACACAAAACCTCCCAAAGAAGGCCCATCCAAACCTAGGATGATCGGCAGATCTCCGGTGAAATCGATGGTACCAACAGCATAGGCATTGTCGTGAATATTGGAGGGATGTAGTCCCGCTTCACCACCATCAAGCCGCGCCCAAGTTGGTTTTGGACCAATCAAACGAATTCCTGTTCGCGCCGAGTTGTAATGCACTTCCCAATGAGTACTGAAAAAAACTTCGATGTCTTCATCAGTGAAGAAATCCGGCGCACCGTGAGGGCCATATAAAACGCCAATTTCCCAATGATTTGAGTAGGTGGGAATCAACTCGGGGGAAATGGGCTGTGGTTGTTGGGACGTGGAGGGATGCAATTTGAGGACATCGCCTACCTGTAATGCTCTGCCGCCATGTCCACCAAAACCACCCAGGGTAAAAGTTGCTTTACTGCCCAAATAATCAGGTACATCAAAACCGCCTTGCAGACTGACGTAGGTACGGAAACCATTACCCTCAATGCTACCCAACCGTAACGTACTCCCTGCTTTTACTTGAACTGCCTTCCAATAGGGAATCGGCTGTTTATCTAGTGTAGCTTTCATCGGCGCTCCCGTGAGGCAAATCACCGTGTCGCAATTAAAGCGCAAAGTGGGACCAGATAGCGTACACTCTAAACCAGGGGTCGATTCTGGATTGTCTAAAATCCGGTTGCCCAACCGAAACGCTAGGTTATCCATTGGGCCAGAAGGAGGCACACCAATATTCCAGTAGCCCACCCGTCCAGGATAATCTTGAATGGTGGTCATCGTGCCTGCAACTAGCACATCAATTGTATTAGCGCGATAGGTAAAGCTGTTGGTATTCGTAGTGATATTGCCCTCGGTAAACGTTAAATCGGCAATAATTTGGCGCAGATACTCCAGGTTGGTTTCAATGCCGTCGATGCGAGATTGAGCCAGGGCTGTTTGGAGAGTAGCGATCGCATCTTCTCTTGACTCTCCATGCACAATTACCTTCGCCAACAAAGGATCATAAAATGGTGACACTTTTGTGCCAGTAGCAATCCAGGTATCGCAGCGAATGCCATCCGCAAACTGCACTTGAGTTAACTCACCAGAACACGAAAGGAAATTTTTATGAGGATCTTCGGCATAGATCCGCACTTGAATTGAATGTCCTTGCGGTTTGTACTCGTAAGATGTCAACCCCAGAGATTCGCCTGCGGCTTGGCGCACCATCCACTCTACTAAATCCACACCTGTAATGGCTTCTGTTACGCCATGTTCCACCTGTAAGCGGGTATTCACTTCCAAGAAGTAGAACTGCTGAGTATCCACATCATAGATAAACTCAACCGTACCAACCGATTGATAGCGAATTCTCTGAGCGAGTTTAACGGCAGACTCATACAAGCGCTGCCGAAGATCATTATTAATGTTTGGTGCAGGGGCTTCTTCTATTACTTTTTGATTGCGCCGCTGCGTCGAACAATCGCGTTCACCCAAAGTAACGACATTTCCCTCACCATCACCAAAAATTTGCACTTCAATGTGCCGCGCCCGTGCGATGTATTTTTCTAAAAACACTCCACTCTGGCTAAAGTTATTGCGACTTAACCTTTGCACATTTTCAAACAAGTCTACCAAAGTGTCTTCACTCTGGCACAACTGCATTCCAATGCCGCCACCTCCTGCCGTACTTTTGATCATGACAGGATAGCCAATGTCCGTTGCCGCCTGTTTGACTTGCTGCAAATTCTCTAGTAACAAACTACCAGGGACGATGGGCACTCCGGCAGCTTGCGCGATCGCCCTTGCTTCATGTTTCAGTCCAAATTGCCGCAGTTGATCAGGTGTTGGCCCAATAAATGCGATTCCCGCTTGAGTACAAGCTTCGGCAAACGCTACATTCTCGCTTAAAAAGCCATAGCCTGGATGAATCGCCTCGGCACCAGTCGCTTGTGCTGCCCCCAAAATCGCCTCAGTGCGAAGATAACTCTGCGTGGCTGGAGCAGATCCAACACAGATGGCTTCAAGAGCCGCAGCAACATGGGGAGCGTGGGCATCGGCTTCAGAGTAGACTGCAACAGAGCCAATACCAAGGCGATCAAGGGTGCGAATAATCCTGCAGGCAATTTCACCCCGATTAGCAATCAAAACTTTGTTGAACATGAGCGCTTGGGGACTTCCAAATGAAAAAATAACTAATCGCTCTCGTGAGCAGGGGAAGAATCTGAAGTAGTTTTATCAAGTTGTTGGACTAATGTCCATAAACCACCATACACTACTACGTTGCCTCCCAAACAATCAACCTAACTGGCGTAGGATTATAAGCATTGCACGGGTTGTTGATTTGTGGACAGTTAGAAATCAACACCATTACATCCATCTCTGCTCGCAGATCGATGATCTTCCCCGCTTCAGAAATACCATCGACAATTTCCAAAGTACCGTCTTCGCTAACGGGAACATTCATGTAGAAGTTCACATTGCTGATGAGATCGCGTTTGTTCATTTCGTACTTGCTCAGTTCCAGCAAGTAATTCTCGACACAAGCGTGCAGATGCTTTTTGTGCAGCCCATAGCGCACTGAGTTGCTTTCCATACTGCACGCTCCACCCAGTGTATCATGTTTGCCACACTCATCATGGATGACGGTCATCATCACGTTTCCTTCATTGGAAATCAATTGAGTGCCTGTAGTAATAAAAATGTTGCCTTGACGTACAACGGTATCGGGAGCACTATAACGCTCTGATGTATCATAGGCGTTGTAAAATAATGTATCAACGGCTTGATTACCTAGTAAATCAATAATCCGCAAAATCTGCCCTTTTTTGATGATTCTAGACCAAGGTTGACGAGCTGCCAACTCCTCATCATAAATTGCTGTTGCTGGATCGAGTTTAATGGGTAATGTTGCGGCCATAATCAGACTCCTCCTCTATTTTCAGATGCAAAGAAACTGAGATTGCAGGAACTTAACTTACCCAACTACTTTTGAGTAAACAAAGCATCAGTGTTGATGAAACCACGAATCACTTCTTCGTTTGCAGTACGGCACAGATCATCCTGTGCAGGTGTAGATGATTTCCAAACTGTAAGCTGAATTGGCTTGGGCTTGTAGACTGTATCGGGGTGCAATACATGGGGACAGTTGGAAATAATCACCAACACATTCATTTCCGCTCGCAAATCAATAAAACTGCCCGCTTTCTCATAACCTATGATATACTTTAAGTCTCCATTCGGACGCACGGCCACCCGGCTAAACAAATTGAGGTTAGGCATTAAATCTTTGCGTGTTAAACCGCGCTTGCCCAAAGCCTTGAGGAAATTGTTGCGGGAGTTATTGTAATCGCTTTCGCCATATTTGTTGTAAGGTCCTTTGCCATATTTTGCCGCATTGCTAGCAGCATTACTACAACCACAGATCAGATCGTGATAGCCGGAGGTATCTTCTGTGATCGAGAACAGAATGCGCTCCATATCAGAGTAAATTACCATACCTTTTTTGAGGAAGGCGTTGAACTGAATCTTAGCGGTATCGGCCACGTTAAGCCGCTCAATTGGGCTATCCGCGTTGTAGCAAATCATCGAAACACCCTGAGAGCCTTCCAAATCAGTCACCCGCAGGGTGTTTCCGCGTTTGATCACGTAATGCCAATACGCACCACCAGGCAACTTTTCATCGAGCAAAATCAGGCTCGGATCAATTGCCTCCTGATTCGGCAGAATAGATGCTTGCACCATAAAATCCTCATGTTACGGTTAGACTATCGGTTTAGGAATTGTCAAAAGCTCAACCTCTGGAATTTCGAGAAACAACTAACTCAAATAACAAAGCCCAGAAAATTACCATACAGTCATACTGTCTGGCTCTCCCAAGCTTTTTTTCCGCTTTGTGATCAACTCGCGATCGAGAGTAGGCTGCTTCTGTTGAACTAGCCATCACACACTCGGTGCGATCAGAATCATAGAAGCAGATCCTTGTTTAGGTTAGCATTTTTACTAATGTTTGTTTATTATTCTTTTGGTTAGGGAACTCCAAGAAATAAATTATCCAATTTTCAAACTCGACTTACTTCTTCTATTCCCCCTGCAAAAATAAAAGTAGAGACACAAAACTTCGCGTCTCTACTTTCATTCATCCAACACTATTTTAACTGGCTTGGGTTGGGAGTATCTACAAGATGCTGATATTACCAACCGAAAAGTACTGATGCGAAACGACTGAAAGCGATCGCCCATATCGAGCCTGTTACTCCAACAGCAACTAACACGTAAGTGAAAAATTTCCCAAGTTCAGGATCAATTCCAAGTGCCTTGTCTTCCTGACCTGCGGTGAAAAATAAAGACCAAGCTTGATTTACAGTGATTGACTTAAAATTGTTGAAATCCGGTCTAAATACAACAGGTCCAACTAGGCTTTTTTGAGGGTAATCAAAGTCAGTTCTCATAAATTATTTCTCCAATTTCAATAATTTTTTAAGGATTGGGCAGTCTGTTCAAAGGTTTACAAAGTTTCCAGGTTGAATATGCGTAGCTCTTAGCTGGCGGTACTTGCTCAAAATTACCTCTTACCTAAGAGTCAACTGCCCAGCGTTGAATACTTACATGCGGAAGTGTTCTGCACATAACATTACAGGTTGGTTAACCATTCAATCAAACCTTGTCCGGTGATGGCTTCAACTGCAATCAGTGCAACAAAACCAATCATCGCCAAACGCCCATTGAGTCTCTCAGCATATGGGGTAAAACCAACTTGTGGAGCCTGATCCACGTACATTTTAGGTTCAATTGCGTAGTTGTTGAGGCGGTTTCCTTCTTCTGTTACATAGCTACGTGATGTCATCGTTTTTTCCTTTACCTTGTTGTTATCTGTGAACTAATGTAACTTATTGTAAATATTTTTTTCAAGTACTTGACACAATATTTTTGGTAGTATTAACCGTATTTTTAGGTACGGTATACCGTACTAAAGAATGAAAATGATGGGGACAAAATGTCTCCAGTCTCCCTTCAATACGGTTTATACCATTTCACGAAAGTCTTGATACAATTCGCTCCCCTGCTCAAGAACTGCTCAAGAAAGCAAGCCTAAATGTATCAACTTTAAAGTGAAACGGAGGACTCAAATCCCTGGCTGACAAAGAAAAGCAGAGGGCAGAACGAAAGAAGTATTTTCTCCCTTAAACATTTTTTCGGTTGCACCGCATACAGCCTGATCATGCATTGCAAATATTGTCATACATTCATTCTCTAGACTTCAGTCTCAAGGTATATATCAATGTGGCTGGACTTCACTACGATCCTTAGTGTTTTGAGTTACAGAAATGAGTTGGAGGCGGCAATGAGAGCAACAGTTTACCACGGTCCAGGCGATGTGCGAGTTGATAATGTTCCTGACCCAAAAATTCAGCAACCGACTGATGCGATTGTGAGGATTACCCATGCCTGTATCTGCGGTTCCGATCTATGGTTTTATCGTGGATTAGATGACTGGAAATCAGGTTGGCGCACGGGACACGAGTGGATGGGCATTGTTGAGGAAGTCGGTTCCGAAGTCCGTAATATAAAAAAAGGCGATCGCGTCCTGGCTCCCTTTGCTTTTTCTGACGGTATGTGCGAATTCTGCGGTCAGGGATTGCAGACATCCTGCGTCCAAGGTGGTTTCTGGGGTGGAGTTAACGATGGCGGACAAGCAGAAGCAGTACGCGCACCACTGGCTGATGGCACCCTGGTTGTTGTCCCTCCCGCAGTTTCGGGTGACAATGCCATGTTGAAAGCAATTTTGCCCGTGACTGATGTCATGTCAACAGGCCATCATGCCGCAGTTTCTGCCGGAGTGCAGCCAGGAGGTATAGCCGCAGTAATTGGCGATGGCGCTGTTGGGCTGTGTGGCGTACTAGCAGCAAAGCGGTTGGGAGCCGAGCGGATTATCATTGTTGGTCGTCACGAGAATCGGTTGGAAATTGCGCGGCACTTCGGAGCTACCGATGTGGTGACGAGTAAAGATGAGCAGGCAGTGGGCGAAGTGATGGAGATGACAAAGGGCGGTGCGCCATCGGTACTCGAATGCGTCGGGACGGAATCATCTTTGGGCACAGCAATCTCAATTGCGCGTCCTGGCGGTGCGATCGGCTTTGTGGGAGTTCCCCATGGTAGCGAGACAATCAACCTGTCGCGGATGTTTTTCTCTAACGTGGCATTACGCGGAGGGGTTGCCCCTGCCCGTCATTACATTCCCGAACTGCTTGCCGATGTCGTTGCTGGTAAGCTTGATCCTTCCCCAGTCTTGGATCACACCGTTAACCTTGACGGCGTTCCTTCTGGCTACGCAGCGATGGACAACAGAGAAGCAATCAAGGTGATGGTGCAACTTTGAAGAAGAAGTCAGAAGACAGAATTAACTAGAAATAAAAGATAGGTTCGTAGTTGCGCTTCAGCGCTCTTAACAGTTTGAGAGCGCTGAAGCGCAACTACAAACAATATTATAAGTGTTCAACCGAACATGAGAGCAAAGCAAAATTTTTGCAGGCTATCAGATTTCCCCATCACGAGAGTTTGAATTATTTTAACTAACAGGTAAGCTATTAAAAGTTTCAATAAACAACAAGGATTTTATGAGTGCATGCACGCATCTGAATCAGATCCATGAAGTAGAATCCAGTGCAAAGGGTTGTGAGGAATGTCTTAAAATGGGTGATCGCTGGGTGCATCTGCGCCAATGTCTGATTTGCGGTCACATCGGCTGCTGTGATTCGTCAAAAAATAAACACGCAACTAAGCATTTCCACGCGACAGAACATCCCCTTATTCAGTCCATTGAGCCAGGAGAGGACTGGCGGTGGTGCTTCATTGATCGCACTTTCGTTTAATCGTGTTGAGAGAAGTGTCTTGGAGATGACAAATTAAGGTATGGCAAGATGGAGACGACCTCGTCTACGTGTTACTAGTGATACTGAACAAGAGCGCCATGCCAGTTGGATCGAGTTATTCTTCGATTTGGTGTTTGTCATTGTTGTTGCGGCGCTGAGTAATACCGTTTCACTTTAAAGTTGATACATTTAGGCTTGCAGGGGAGCAGGGGAGCAGGGGAAGCAGTTCTTGAGCGA
Organism: Rhizonema sp. NSF051; assembly: GCA_029379265.1. Taxonomy (GTDB): domain Bacteria; phylum Cyanobacteriota; class Cyanobacteriia; order Cyanobacteriales; family Nostocaceae; genus Rhizonema. The sequence continues at coordinate 4,391 of JAQYWN010000098.1, read as the reverse complement.
ATTGTATCAAGATTTTCGTGAAATGGTATAACTCTGTGAACTACCCTGGGGGGAAGAAGGCGTTGGAGGCATGAAGTGCAAGCTCCGCATGGCGATGCTTCTTCAGGAAACGCCCTTGTAGGTGATCGTTTATGCTGTTGCGATCGCCTATTGTGAAAGAACAGGCGCACTCACTCGCCGGATAGAGGATTCTCTCCGGCAGACTTTGTCGCAACACGGGCTATGTGGAAATTCGCAACACCACGTATTAGAAATACGTGGTGTTGGCTAGAAGTCGGCGGAGTGAGTTGCTTTTCACCTACTCGTACATATTCGATGGCGATCGCAAACAAAAAGTAGTTTCTAATACATTACGGTTCAGTTAATACTTTTTTCACCCAACAGAGATACCAAAAATCGTCCATGATTGCCAAAAAATGTACATTGAAAGTACTCCAAAGAATATCCGCAGGGCAAGGCTGACTGTCGAGTCTGGTAGCTTTGGTAACAAGCGAGTACTTATTTGAACTCCTAAAAGTCCACCGCAGCCTAAAATTATACCTTGAAGAAATAGGATATTTCCTCTGAGAGCGTGTCCTATGCAGGCAGCTATAGCCGTAATGACAATCACACCTAGACTAGTTCGGATTGCTACTTTGATGTTTTCACCTAGTAGTAGCATTTGCAGTGGCACCATCACTGTACCGCCGCCTAAACCAAATAGGCTGGCTAAAATTCCTGCTGCTCCTCCAGTTCCAATCGTGGAAATCAATGGGTGAAATTGTGCTGTATTGTTGTCTCCTTCTCGAGTAGCCAGCTGCTGACGAAGCTCGATTAAATAAATATTAGCCAGTAGTATGATGCCAAATGCAAACAGTATTACGTATGGTGCAATTTTACTGGCAAAATACACTCCTATTCCAGTAGTTAAGAATGCTGGGATTCCTAAGTAAATGACTCGTTTAAAATCAAAGTAGCCCATCCGCCAATTCTGTACACTTCCAGAAATTGAAGTAATAACAATAGCAAGGCTACTAGTAGCAACAGCTTCAAGGGGTGTATAATCTAAAGCGACTAAAAGAGGAATTGTAATAATACCCCCACCAATTCCTAAAAGTCCAGCTATCATCCCAGATAATAGACCTCCAAGAGCCAAAATCAACCAACTAAAGTCAATCATAAATAGACCTTCACAAAAATTAATTTGAGTAAGCTCAAGCTTGTACTTTCACCGGATGGCTAACAATGCCTCCATAAAGCAATCCAAAGTTATTCCACCGAACAGTTGTCGGCTGCGTTTTGCCTAAATTGTCAGTAGCACGAGCTTGGAGAGAATATTCTCCAGGAACTGGATTCCAATCAATGTCCCACCTTACCCATGCAAATGGAAAATTTGGTTCTCTGAGTCGTGCAAGTTGCCAAGTTTTGCCATTATCTAGACTGACTTCTACACGGACAATTTTTCCTTTTCCAGACCATGAACGTCCGCGTAGAAGGTGATATCCAGCAGAAATTGTTGCAGGCCAAGCAAGTTCAAAGGCGCTCTTGACGTTTTGATACGTAATCAACTCACCTTTATATGGAGCAGTTGGCAAGTAGTCTGAGCCAACAAGTACCATTTGTTTAGTTACCCACTGGGTATATATGGGTGTTTCGGAAACTTCAATCCGCTCTATCCACTTAACATTAGCGTTGCCTCCCCAACCTGGAAATATAACGCGGCATGGTTGGCCGTGATCGGGAGGTAGTGGCTCGCCATTCATTGCATAGACGACAAGCGAGTTATCAAGGAGTGCTTTGGCAATAGGTACCACAGTACTAAACTTAGATTTTTGCGAATGGAGCGAATCGATATCTGCTCCCTGAACTAGTACGTCTACAGCAGTGGATTTCAGCCCAACTCTTTCTAATAACAAACTAAGTGGTACACCAGTCCACTCAGCCACACCAATAGCACCTAATCTCCATCGTGCTCCAGCTACAGAGAGCCGTTGGTTGTAGACTTCTTCAAAGAAGCGGCGGCCATTGGCAGCACACTCAATGGCAGAAGTGACAGATATTGATGGCATAGAGATGATTTCATCATACGTGAATGATGAAGGGGTAGAAACACCAGTTCCTTCAACCCGCAAGCGCCAAGTAGACGGGTCAAAAGGGGGCGGTGTACTGCGGTTGTGGACATAGAACCAATCGTTTGGGACTATATATCCACGCTTATACATCGCTCCCCAGTTCATTTCCAATGTGCCTTTACTATGAGAGATATACCCTGGTGGCAAGGGTTTGAGTATGTTGCTTTCTTTTGCTTTAAAAGTGTTTGTGAGATTTAACGATTTTGATTTACTGATCTCGCTTCGGGCAGGTGCAGGATTAGCTAATCCCCCGAAGGCTGTTGCGCCGATCGCAGTAGCTAGTATTTGCAGAAAGCGTTTGCGTGATACACCCGCATCTACGCTTTTAAGCCATATGTACTCATCAAGACGCGATCGCAAGTAATCATCTCGATCCAATAGGTTTTCATCCTTCAAGATAATACCAGTACCTTTTTATAATTAAGTGTCTTTACACTGCTGACTGCTATTAAGTTGTGCTACATTTAACTTGTGTACATACTTATTAATTTCATAAGTATGTACGCAACAAATGTTTTAGGTTATTTACAACGTAGGCTTGGACATTAAGCTGACAAAACTTCTAGTGCGGTTTTCACTGTCCAAAAACCAGTCATCTCATCCTGTTTATAGTAGGGGAGATAGTGGTGAACTGTGTTTTGAGCTATTTCAGAAATCGCCTCAAGGAATCGATTACAGTCTTCAAGCGTATTGTAGACACCAAAGCTTGCGCGGATAATACTGGGAATGTTTCGTGTAATTCCCCTATCTACTTCCGCCGCAATAATACTGTCTTGCTCATCCGAAATATTCTTCAGCTTACGGATGTACTCATAAGTACAAAAAGCACCAGCGCGAAGTCCAATCCCATATTCCTGTGCCAATATTTCTGCTACCAAACGTCCATCGAACTCATTCATGTCGAAAGGAATGACGTGGGCGATATTATCTCCGGAAATATGTATTTTTATATTAGGGATACGTTGAAGTCTTTTTAATGTGTATTCGACCAAATAGTGCTCGTACTGAGCAATTCGTTCACGTCCGAGCGCTACTATAATTTGAATCGCTTTTGCCACAGCAATTGCACCCATAGCATTAGGTGTTCCAGGATCATGTGCTCTTTCTGTGTAAAAACGCTTTATTTCCAAGTTAGTCGTAATGTAAGGCAAGTTACCACCGCCAATTTGATAGGGGTAGGAACTATCAAAAAACTCCTTTGGTCCTACTAGAACTCCTGTTCCATAAGGGGCGTACATCTTGTGTCCAGAAAACGCCACAAAATCTAGATGATAAGGATCGTCATCCGGACACATATCTACTTGATCATGCTGAATTAGCTGACACATATCTGCAAACATCTTGATGCCATACTGGTGTGCCAAGCGGGCGATTTCATAAATTGGAGGTTTGTACCCCGTAATTGTCGAAGCTCCAGTGATGGTTATTAACTTAATCTGTTCGGATTTTGGCTTATTTTGATGTGCCTTAAGAATATTCTCAATCTCAGCAACATCAACACTTCCATCTGGTTTGGTTCTGTACTGGACAACTGGATTGTTGATGATCCAAGGAAGTAGATTTGAAGAATGCTCAATATCAGAAACTAAAATTTTCCCAGGTTTTTTAGCCCACAGCGTGGCTGCTCCATTAATTGCTTCCGTCGTATTCTTCGCAAAAATTACATAGTTTTGTAAGGAGGCTCCCACAAATCCCCGGATGATGTCCCGGCTAGCATCGTACTCTTTAGTAGAGATAATAGACTTTTGCCCAGAACCTCTATGTACGCTGCCATAAGAGTCAAGCATCGTGTCTACGTACTCCTTGACGGCTGCAAATGGAGTAGTGGTGGCCCCATTATCTAAATTGACGTATCTAACATAGTTTCCTTTAAGAGTCTTTACCCTAAAGATCAAAGACTCAGTGGTAAATAGAGGTTTAATCTCCTGCTCCCAAAAGTTCTGAATATTTTCAACTGCGTTTTCTATAGTTTCTACCTGTAGAAGTTGCATACTTTGTTCACACCCTGATAAATTGACTAAGGTTCTGAGCCGATGCTGAATCAATTTATGAATTACTGAAGGACTGGACAGTCCGACAATATGAGTTCTTCACGTAACCAAAGAATTGAGTGTCACAGCATTTCCTCGCACTTAGAATAACACACTGTATTGCTAAGTAAAATGTGCCCATATTTCTCACAAGTCATTAACAATCAATTTACATAGCCTAAGAGGAGATTTTTTTTATACATTATCAAATAAAAATTATGTATAAAAAGTAAAATTAATTAAGCATATG
>JAQYWN010000938.1 GCA_029379265.1 Rhizonema sp. NSF051 | reverse complement strand
GAAAAAAATGTATTCTTACTTGGTTTAATTCCTAATGAATGAGTCAAATCTTGTTGATTTACGTCAAAGTCAACAATGAGAGTTTTTTTACCTATCAGTGTTAAAGCAGCAGCTAGATTCACTGTAGTGGTTGTTTTTCCTACTCCACCTTTATTATTATATATAGCTACGGTCAATGCTCTAGTTGTCAGATCGATTTTCTGTCGGATGTCTTTAACTATTTCATTAAGATTATTAAGGTCGATTGCAAGGCAGGCTGAAGCTGGATGTATAACTTTGCCATGTTTTCTAAATAATTGTATATGCTTGGAATTAGTAATAATACCCCATTTGACAGTTTGACAATTTTGAGAAAGTAGGTAACGCTTGAGTTGCTCGACTGCTAATTTATATTGTGCTGTACCTTCGCTTAGGTTAACATCCCTACCCTTTATTTCCAGAAGGAGATAAGGATTAGATTTAGAACTGATAAAAATATCATCTCCAGTATTATGACGGGCAGCATAATCAACCGTATCGCCACCATTCCCAGTGGCAAACTTAGGAACGGTTTCCATTAAACTAAAACCCAGTGAATTCAGAAAGTTTGGCACAAAAATTTTGTCCACAATAGATTCTTGTGCATCATTAGGAAGAGAGAGCAATGCTTGCACGAGTATTTGATTATTCATAATTTAATGTGTTTTATATGTAAATCGTTGAAAAAAAGCACTAATAACGACAGACACGCAGATATGGAAATGAACCACAATTATTTATCTTCTTCCACTCAAGAGTGTAAAATAGCAACACAACCAGCAAGTTTAATATAATCACAGGAATCACCAGGCTACAACTCCCGATAAAAGATGACTGATACTTCCGACTTATCAACATGGGCACCCCTACGACGCTCGCTCTTCCGCGATCGCTGGATTGCTTCAATTCTCTCCAATGTTGGGAGTTGGATGCAAGATACTGCGGGAGTTTGGCTGATGACTTCGCTAACCACGTCTCCGTTTTTAATTGCCCTGATGCAAACGGCAGCAACTCTGCCGATGCTTTTCCTAGGAATCCTGGCAGGAGCAACGGCAGATGTCTTTGATCGCCGACGGTTACTGATATTCTGGCAAGCTTGGATGCTGGTATTGGCTTTAATATTAAGTGGATTAACTTTGGCAGGAGCGATTGGTCCGTTACAGTTGCTGACACTCACCTTTTTGTTAAGCTTAGGAAATGCAATGGGTGCTCCTGCATGGCAGGCGATCGTTCCTGAATTAGTCCCCCGTTCTGAGCTACCTACCGCCATTGCCTTGAACAGTGCTGGATTTAATCTCGCACGAGCAATTGGCCCTGCTTTAGGAGGTTTGGTTGTCGCTGCCACTGGAGCAGGTGTTGTATTTTCAATCAACGCAATTTCCTTCATTGCCGTCATCGCTATGCTCAAACGCTGGCATCGCCAACCACTTTATACTAGTGCGTTGCCTGCCGAACGGATGTTGGGTGCAGTGCGCTCCGGGCTTCGCTATATCCGTTATGCTCCGGCAATGCAAGCGATTTTAATTCGAGCTTTCGTTCCAACTATTTGTGTCAGCGCCTTGTGGGCACTTCTACCTTTGGTGCATGATTTATGCCCATAAACTGTAGATCAAAATAAAAAAATGGTCACGCGCCCCAAGGATGCGAAGTCATTTGACTCTATATGCAGACAATATAGAGGATTTTATCGGAATCTCAATCACAAACTTTGTACCTTGCCCCGGTGTGGAGTCACACCAAAGATTACCGCCATGCTTCTCAGTCACAATTTGATAGCTCATAAACAAACCCAAGCCAGTGCCTTTGCCAACGGGTTTGGTGGTGAAGAAAGGATCAAATAGTTTAGAGCAAATTTCTTCTGGAATGCCTGTTCCATTGTCAGAAATCATAATCATCACTTGGTTTGTATCGATTCTACGAGTCTGAATCCAGATGGTATTGGGGTTGGCGAAAATGTCTTGGAACGAACGCCCTTGATTAGATTCAAGTAATGCATCAATAGCATTGCTTAAAAGATTCATAAACACTTGATTAAGGGAGCCAGCATCACATTCAATCAGTGGTAACTGATCATACTCTTTAATAACCTGGATTTCAGGGCGAGCAGCTGTCGCTTGCAATCGATGTTGCAAAATCACCAAGGTACTATCAATCCCTTGATGAATGTCTACCGCTTTCAATTCTGCTTCATCCAAGCGCGAGAAGTTCCGCAGCGATAACACAATAGTACAGATGCGCTCAGTACCGATTGTCATGGATTCAAGAATCTTGGTCAGATCTTTCCGTAAAAAGTCCAATTCAAGTTTATCCAATTCTGCGTGCAGGGCTTGAGGTGGATTTGGATAATGCTGTTGGTAAGCTTGCAATGCGCTCAGCAGATCTTGGATATACTCAGAAAGATAAGTTAAGTTGCCATCAATGAAATTAATCGGGTTATTGATTTCATGGGCAACCCCTGCCACCATCTGTCCCAATGCAGACATTTTTTCACTGTGAAGCATCTGTAATTGAGTTTGTCTAAGCGTTTGTAGGGTTTGATTCAGAGTAATATTTTTTTCATTCAATTCTTCAGTTCTCTGCTGAACTCGAACTTCTAGAGTTTCATTGGTTCTAGCTAATTCGGCAAAAGCTGAACGCAGCTTGGTTTCTGCTTGTGTTCGTTCTGCGATCGTCGCTGTCAGCACAAGAATGGTGAGTGTAATCACGCCAATAAACGATTGCAGTTGGATCAAAGATTGGTTGAGATCCTCACTCGCAAAACCACCTTTGCCATTGACGGTTGCGATCACAGCGATCGCAGCCACAATAAAAGTTAACAGCGTTGCACCCGATTGCCCCAGTCGAAAGGCAGACCAAATCAACATCGGAATCAACATATACTCCAGGTGATATCCCTTACCTCAGATCTTGCACCTGGAAATTTGAATGTCAATTCCATGACTAAGTGCAAGAGG
>JAQYWN010000937.1 GCA_029379265.1 Rhizonema sp. NSF051 | reverse complement strand
TTGTAATAGTCATATTTTTTACGTAACTTACAAAAATTAAGAGTGATAATACTTAATTTGCCGCTCAGATAATTCTTTGCCACTTTGCGATTTGGTGAGCAGTTCCCCGTAAAATCTCCAACATCCCTCGAGTTCCTGCTTGAGTACTGCCCATCCTACGCCTACCTTAATTTAGATTCCAGACACGCACAATTCGTTGACGGTTGACGGTTGTTTTTAACATAATTTTTAGAAGACGCATAATATCAGTTTACGGTCAACCGTCAACAGTTAGTGTTCTTATCCGGGCTGCTGTTGCTGCTGGATGAGTTTTCTTGTCTGGTTTTGTTCTATTCTACTTAAACTGACAGCGATGATGTGGGCGATTTCTGCGGCTGTTTGATATGCTAATTTAATATCTGCTTTTTCTTTCTTACTCATAGCCTTGTCCGAATGTAAACTTTGTTGCTTTTCGTTGGTTAATATATAGATTACGATGAACAATCTTAATAAGACTTCATCCAACTGGGTCACCCGATCGGGCGATATTGTAAGACGTGTGGTTTCACTGAAGAAAAAGTGTAAAAAAGTAGGCAACGGTGAGGATTTACCCAGATTCAGGGAAGTAGCGTTTGTGTGGGGAAGAAAAAGGTATTTCACATTCTTCTCTAATGATACGTCACAACAAAGGCTTTGGAAATATTAATGTTGGCTGACTCAGGATTAAACCAACCTATAAAAATTAGAAAATTATCCGTTTGTTATATAGCAATCCTAGACAGACAGATCCCCGACAACTTTTACGAAGTCGGGGATCTCAGAACGGGAACTACTACTTTCGATTAAGTAAAAGCCGATCTAATAATAGATGTTAGATTGTTGTGCCGGATATTAAGATAGAATTAACTTGAGAAAAAATATTCATTGAGGTTGATAAGGGTGCGGCTTGATTGATATGTGATTCGTCCCCGTCACTTTTTAGCAAACTAATTTCAAAGGAAGTTGTTGAACGTAACGCATCAGATTTTTATATAAAAATAATCTTCTTCCTTCTTACTTATTACGGAGAACAATATTGCTGAATACAGTAGCCCATACTCAAGTCTCAGATCCAGAAATACAACCGCCAAGGTTGTGGATGCCAGAACGAGTTATGTTTACACCTGCGGCTTTAGATGAACCGTGGGGTGAAGAAATTCTCTCTCGTCTCCAGTCGCTAAATTTACCTATTGAAGAGTTATCACGGAACCGTCTTACAGGGTTGCGTGGAGAATCAGAACGCGACACTTACAACACCGCTAAACGTACTTTGGCGATCGTCACAGCACCACCGAGTTCGTTTAAACTTAGCCCGATTCCTCCTTCGGCTGATTGGCAATTTCACATTGCAGAAGGTTGTCCGGCGCACTGTCAATACTGCTATTTAGCAGGAAGCTTGTCAGGGCCACCAGTCATTCGCGTGTTTGCCAATTTGCCCCAGATATTAAATAACTTAGCTGCTTACGAGCAACCTGGCAAGATAACAACTTTCGAGGTTAGCTGCTACACTGACCCTTTAGGGATTGAGCATCTGACGGGTAGCTTAGCTGAATGTATCCGCTATTTTGGCACTCGTCCTAACGCACATTTACGTGTTGTTTCCAAGTTTGATGCTGTAGACAAGTTGCTGAATTTACCTCACAATGGTCATACACGCATGAGGATGAGTGTGAATGCCGCACCTGTTTCTGGTCGCTTTGAAGGTGGCACGGCATCGGTTGCATCACGGTTGAAGGCTTTGCGGCGATTGGCCCTTCCACGTTTAGACGGTGGTGGCGGTTATCCGATAGGTTTAGTCATTGCGCCAATTATGCTCATGGATGATTGGCAAACGCACTATACTGAATTGTTTGACTCTATTAGCGAAGCTTTGGATTTTGATTGTAACCTGACTTTTGAACTGATCTCGCACCGTTTTACACCAGGCTCAAAAGAAGTACTACAGACTTGGTATCCCCACTCAAAGTTAGACATGGACGAAGCCAAACGCAGTGTTAAGCGTAATAAGTTTGGCGGCATTAAGTATGTTTATGACACCAACACAATGAAGACTGCTAAGCAGTTTTTTACTAGTGAGATTGCCAAGCGCTTTCCTTCATCAGAGATTCTTTATTGGACTTAGAGGCATTACTGAGCGTGATAGGTGGTGCGATGCCCGCAGGCAACGGCGCACATCGTCAAAACCCTTGGTAGGGGCGAATAGCAGTTCGCTCCTACATCATTTATGGAGATGTCTATCGTAATTTCTCGGATGTAGAGGTTGCTCAAAGATTGCAGGTATGGTAGCTTGTGATCTCAAAAAGAACGGTCATAAGGAGGAACGCCATGCGATTTTTAAGCTTCGGAGTCATTATCAGCTTCGGATTATCTTCACTGCTAGCAGCTCAAGCCCAACAGCAGGTATCTAATGCCCAAGTTACAGCGCTGGTAGAAGCACTGCGAAAAGCTGCACCGCAATCAGGCTCGCCAAGCAATGGATATTATAGCGAATGGAAAGTCAAACCAGAAACTCTTAAAGGCTGGTCGAAATACTGTCTCAAACAGGAATTAACACCAACACAGTTTGAAAACACGGCCACTGCACGCAAAGTTGTCTCGTGTATCATGCGCCGTGAGTTAGACAAAGAGTTACATGCGACTAACAATAATGAAACTGCTGCTGTGCGTAGCGTTGCTTGTTGGTGGATGACTGGTGAGTATACAGGCTGCGACAGTGGCTTCACATCTAGCTTCGTGCAAAAAGTTGTTAGCGAGTACCAGCAGCAGCGCTCAAAACCAGTATCTAGCGCTCCAAAACCCTCAGAGAGTCAAAGATAGCGCTAGCTTTCGCCCAATCATTATAGTGCTTCTGGTTTAAGTCACAGACATAATGTCCTCGCCGACTTGTCATCAATGAAAAAATGGGACTCTGTTTACTCAGATCTTGCACCTGGAAATTTGAATGTCAATTCCATGACTAAGTGCAA
>JAQYWN010000936.1 GCA_029379265.1 Rhizonema sp. NSF051 | reverse complement strand
AGTTTAAGTACAAAAACTAGTTAGTTATATCCGAAATCTACTTACTATCCCAACTGCCAACAACCAATTATTTCAAGCTTTTTTATGTTTGATTTTTTAATGATTTGGGAGCTTTACTAGCAACTTTCATTGAACTAGTTCCAACTCCAGAACAGTAGATTTTCTATTGCCTATTAGTGTTTTTGTGTCAATAGTGAACAGTACTGGTTGTTTCTATTAGCTGTTAAGTCGATTGACGTAGTAACATCGTTGCTGATTACCTCTTTTGCATTGGCTGAATTTGCTGCATAAAAAACTCTTCTAAAGAAGGACGGAACAATTTTATAGTCTTGACTCTTGCTCCCATTAAACGAAGACTGGCCAAAAAATCATAGGAATCGCCTTGAAGTGTACCTTGCCAAGAACCATCGGGTAAATAGTCTAGATTGGGAACCCACTTTTTGAGAATCTCCCAGTTACCCCCTTGACCTTGGACCTGATACGTGGTAGGTATTCCTAACAGTTGGTCGAGTGAACCAGAGCAAACTAATTCACCTCGGTCGAGGATGGCAACGCGATCGCAAATTTGCTCCACCTCACTAAGAATATGACTGTTGAAAAAAATTGTCTTACCAGCAGCTTTAAGTGTCAAGATAGTTTCGCGTATTTGGTAGCGTCCTATAGGATCAAGACCAGACATTGGTTCATCAAGAAACACCAATTCTGGATCGTTAATGAGTGCTTGTGCCACACCGACACGCTGTAACATTCCTTTGGAGTATCGACGCATCTGCTTATGACGAGCATCAGCTTGAGATAATCCCACCAATTCCAGTAGTTGAGGGATGCGTTGACGGCTTACACTCCTCTTAATTTGAAATAATCCAGCTGCAAACTGTAAAAATTCCCAGCCAGTGAGGAACTCATACAAATAGGGATTTTCAGGCAAGTAGCCGATGCGTTGTTTGACACTGCGATCGCCTAGTGGCTTGCCCAACAACAATCCCCGTCCTGAGGTGGGACGGATGATTCCTAGTAATAATTTTAACAGCGTGGTTTTCCCCGCTCCGTTTTGTCCTAGCAACCCAAAAGTTTCACCTTGATAAACTGTCACTGAACAGCTTTTAAGAGATACGATTTTTTGATTCAAAAAGAAGCCAGTGCGGTATACTTTGCACAACTCAGAAGTGACCACCACTGGCGGAGTGTCTGGGGTATTGATTTGAGAATTCGAGACGTCTGCGACAGACTTCATTTTGTACTAGGGGCAACAGCAAATATACGGTTATGTAAAGGTTACCCGTTTTTTCAACAATATTATCAGTATTTAGTTGTAAAAATTAGGCGAGGTCTGTCAACCGGGGTCATAATATCCCCTTAGAACTTGGAATCAAGCCAGCACGACGAGGATCGATCTCTATTGCCATCCGCATTGCCCGTGCAAACGCTTTAAACGTCGCCTCAATAATGTGATGAGAATTTATGCCATCAAGCTGACGAATATGCAGTGTCATCTGGCTGTGGTTTACTAATGCTACAAAGAATTCCCGCACCAGTTGGGTGTCGTAGGTTCCGACTCGCTCTGATGGAATTTGCAAACCATAGCTGATGTGGGGACGTCCGGAGAAGTCAAGCGCCACCTGAATTAAGGCTTCATCTAAAGGTGCGAAAAAATGACCAAAGCGCACAATTCCTTTGCGATCGCCTAATGCTTTGCTGAAAGCTTGCCCTAAGGTGATCCCCACATCTTCGTTAGAGTGATGGTCGTCGATGTGCAAGTCTCCCTGACATCGTACATCCAAATCAATCAAGCCATGTGAGGCGATTTGGTGCAACATGTGATCCAAAAAAGGAATGCCGGTTGCCGCCTTGCAACTCCCCGTACCATCGAGATCGATTGTCACATGTACATCCGTTTCGCCTGTAGTGCGGTGAACAGAGGCCATCCGAGGGGAGATAGAGAGAATTTTGCGCTCGCTTGTTTGCATAAGGAATAGGGAATGGAATGTTTATGGCGGATAGTTGAGAGTCCTCATTTTTTCAACTAACAACTATCCATCATTTTACATTCCCATAATTTCATATCCTGCATCCACATACAGGACTTGCCCTGTAATTCCACTTGCCAAGTCACTGCATAAGAAAGTAGCTGCATTGCCAACTTCAAGCTGAGTGACAGTGCGGCGAAGTGGTGCGACTTGTTCTACATGGTGGATCATGTCTAAAATGCCGCCTACGGCACTAGAAGCCAAAGTGCGGATGGGACCTGCGGAGATGGCATTGACTCGAATATTGTGTGGACCGAGTTCAGCTGCTAAGTATCTTACACTCGTTTCCAACCCTGCTTTGGCAACTCCCATAACATTGTAGTTAGGAATTGCTCTGACACCACCTAAATATGTGAGAGTAAGTATACTTCCTCCTTCTATCATCAAAGGTTTAGCTATACCACTCAGTTTTACCAGTGAATATGTACTTATTTCTAAAGCTTGATTGAAGCCAGAACGTGACGTTTGACTAAAGTCTCCGCTTAAATCTTCTTTGTTTGCAAACGCAAGACAATGTATAAGGATATCCAGCTTGCCCCACTTATCGCGGATCACCTCAAAGGTAGATTGAATTTGCTCGTCTAGCTCTACATTACAGGGAAGAAAAAGATTGGGGTTGAGGGGTTCTACCAACTCTGCGACTTTTTTTTCCATTTTGCCTCGTTCATCAGGCAAATAAGTAATACCTAAGTTAGCTCCTGCTTTATGCAGTTGTTGGGCGATACCCCAAGCAATGGAGCGGTTATTAGCAATGCCTGTTACAAGGGCGTTTTTTCCAGTCAGGTCTAGCATACAAATAAATTCTTCATGCGATCGCTCATTAGGAGCATACTAGAATCTGAGACCTAGTTTGTCTTTATTTTTAGGTAGATTTACAAACATGATTATTATTTCGGCTGTTTCACCCAGTCAATTCTTGTTAATTTATTAAGATGTTGCCAAATTGTCTAATTTTTCTC
>JAQYWN010000935.1 GCA_029379265.1 Rhizonema sp. NSF051 | reverse complement strand
TCGTGTTTTATACGCGAACAAAAAATCTTTGATTTTACCCCCTTTGTCCCTTAACCGAGCAGTATTGGGGCGGAATGCCCTTTGTTGTGTGGGGAATCTTTGTACGCTTATTTGTGGGTTTTCACAGCACTTGCTTTGTCAATAGTGCCTGTCACAAGTTTGGCTATCGTAACCATGAGGTGGGCGATCACTCCACCAATTGTTGGTGGGTGGCACTGCTGACTTTCGGCGAAGGTTGGCACAACAATCATCATGCATTCCAATCATCAGCACGGTTTGGGTGGCGCTGGTGGGAAGTGGATATTGTTTGGTTCACCATTTTACTTCTCGAGAAATTGAGGTTAGCGACAAACAGCAAGACGACAAACTCAACATTCAATTCAGGGAGTTGAACTCGTGGCAAGAAATGATACGTCCAAGGCAAAATACGTTCGCTCAACCAGCAAACAGAAAATTGGGCAATGGTTCGGAGGCACTATTAGAGAGCGATCGCATTTACTCAATTTACCTAGTGGAGAACGCTATCTTTATCAGCTTTTCAGTCTGATTGAAGCCGGAAATCTGACAGTCACAAACCCAGAGGGCAGAGTATTCAACTTTGGCGAGAAGGCTTCAGATCTAGCACTCCGTATGAACATTCACAACCCCAAAACCTACAATTGTATTCTGACGTTTGGATCACTGGGGTTTTGTGAAGCTTATATGGACGGCTGGTGGGACGAAGAAAACAATAATCTCGTTGAACTACTTGGATTGTTGTATCGCAGCAATGTAGCCGACAAAGCGCGTGATCAAGTAACGATAGCCCTTGCGCTCATAGTCATTACTCAACGTCTGCGAACACTCCCCATTCTGATCCAAAACAGTCGCAAGAATGTCCAGCATCACTACGATTTAGGCAACGATTTTTATCAGAATTTTCTTGATCCCACAATGACTTATTCGTGTGGCTATCGTCTTCAAGAGGCAGATTCCCTGGAACAAATGCAGCTTCAAAAGTATGAGTTAATTTGCCGAAAACTCGCGTTGCAGCCCAGAGAATCCCTGATTGACATTGGGTGTGGCTGGGGTGGAATGCTAATCTATGCGGCTGAGCGCTATGGTATTTCTGGAACAGGAATTACGCTGAGTATAGAGCAAGCAAAGCTGGCGCAAGAACGGATTGAGAACAGAGGGTTAGGAGATCGGATTAAAATCATCATTGCCGATTATCGAGAAGTACAAGGACAATTCAATAAGTTTGTCAGCATCGGCATGTTTGAGCATGTAGGTAAAGGAAACTTTGCTACATTCATGCAAAAGGCATCCGAACTATTAACTCCAGATGGAGTAGGATTGCTGCAAACGATTGTTACCCAGAGCAACGAACGCAATGGAGCCTGGGTGGATAAATATATTTTTCCAGGTGGGTATGCGCCACAGCTTCGCGAATTGACCAAGGAACTATGGGCGGCAAAATTATCGGTTGCCCATTGTGAGAACCTTAAGCCTCACTATGCCGAAACCATGAAGCGATGGGCACACAATTTTATGAGTAATCGAGCCAAAATTGCGTCACTGGATCAAACTTATGACGAGCGCTTTCTCCGGATGTGGTATCTCTATCTGCAATCGTTTGAAGCTTCATTTCGATACGGCGGTTTGCATGTTTATCAGATGCTGTTTTACAAGGGTAAACAATGGCGACTTGATACCCCTTTAACGTTTACTGCTAACGCGATCTCTTCAAATTTATAGCGGATTTCAACTTGTGCGATGTTTGGCATTGTGGGTGGCAATAGCAGTAAAGGTATAAATTTGCACTCGTAAACTCTAAAACAGTTACTTAACCAAAAACGACTCAATGTCAGTTTGATTGAGATCACGACCAATCAACACCAATCGAGTTTGGCGCAGTTCGTTAGTTTTCCATAGCCGATCATAGAAAGATTCCAGGCGAGTTCCTACACCCTGTAACAACATCCGCATTGGCTTATTAGGAACATTAACAAAGCCTTTTATCCGGTAAATTTCAAGTTGGGTTGTCAGATGCTTTAGTTTATCGATTAAAATTTTCGGTTCAAAGGCTTGGTCTAAGATTAAGTGAACCGAGTTGATATCTTCATCATGTTCATGTTCTGACTCAGTGTCATGATGGCTGGGACGAGAATCTAAATTATCTTCAACAGCAGCATTAAATCCCAATAGCACATTAGGACCAATTTGTCCATCTTCACAAGGAATAATCTTTACGCCAGGTCTTAACTGTTGCTGCAACCAATCTTGTACTTGCTCTCGTGTTTGGGAATTGACTAAGTCAGTTTTAGTTAACAGTATTAAATCAGCGCAAGCTAGTTGGTCTTCAAACAACTCTTCAATCGGAGTTTCATGTTCTATATTCGGATCAGCTTGTCGTTGGGCGTTGAGTGACTGAGAGTTGGTGACAAGAGTACCAGTAGCTACAGCTTCACAGTCAACCACAGTGACGACACTATCAACAGTTGCACCTGTGCGAATTTCTGGCCAACGGAAGGCTTGCACCAAAGGTTTTGGCAACGCTAACCCAGAGGTTTCAATCAGCATACAATCAATTTGCGATCGCCGCTTGATCAGTTGTTGCATGACTGGCAAAAACTCTTCTTGGACAGTACAACACAAACAACCGTTAGTCAATTCTAGGATGTTGCTGTTCGGATCTTCTTCTTCATCACAGACCTGACAGGAACGCAGCAGTTCGCCATCAATTCCGATCTCACCAAATTCATTAACAACTACAGCAATGCGCCGTCCTTGATTATTTTGTAGAAGATGGCGAATGATGGTAGTTTTGCCAGCACCAAGAAATCCGGTAATCACCGTAGCTGGGATTCTAGCAGTCATCTGTACCTCGCAGATATTTATATGAGTGAGACTTGCAATGTCGGCGGGCATTCTGACTTGTGAAACTTAAACTCTGTTTCATTACAGCTGCGGGACAGTGCTGGACTTGCACCAGACTTTCCCCGTTTCC
>JAQYWN010000934.1 GCA_029379265.1 Rhizonema sp. NSF051 | reverse complement strand
ACTTTCTTCTAAATATATAGTGCAAACGTCTGCTGGTAGTTTTTCCTCTAACATAAGATAACCTTCTTGAAGAAAATTGGCTACATCGGCTGGAGTCAGAACTTCTCCTTCGGCTTGTAAATAAGCGGCAATTCTAGTTTCGCTCCAGTGGAAAGTCTGAGCCATCAAGACAATCAATCGCAACATTGCTGGCAGTTGATCCAGCGCTTGCTCTACATAACACCACAACGGCGGAGAAGTTGTTTTGAGAGAATAATGAATTGCTTCTGTCGGGGGGAGTTCCGTCTCGTTGATACAATAGGCAGTCATATTGATCAACCAATTTTGTAGGGTGAGACTTTCCTTTCCTGGTGGATTGATACTTAAATCCAATCCACCAAGCTGATAGTAAATATGTCGCCAGGTGAGGGCAAAGAGATAATCAGCTTGTACAGGCGATCGTGCGGAATGCCGAATCAAGGTGTAGACGATTGGGCTATAGCGACAAAAAATCGCCGTAAAATACTTGCCTGAGTCTGAATGGCGCTGAAACAGCGTCAGTAATTCGTGATCACTGTGATGAAATAATGACTTAACCAAGGGGTGATTAGCTTCGGTAAAATGAGGAATTTGCACAATTGTCAAGGAGTATCTGTTGCTAACATTTTATGTTATTAAGTAGTCATTAGCACTCAGCACTTGGCTTTCAACTTTTTACGAATAGCTTCTACCCGTCTAAGTAAGTTGACAATAAGTAACGAAATGTAAACTTGCGGCAAACTCTCTTCGCCTGACTCATCGCTGCCGTACCTCAACGACAATTTTTTATGCCCACCTTGGCATATTTAAATATTTTACCGAGATTCGGCAATAAGCTCATCAATAATGGAGACGCTGAACTGACAAGGGCGATCTTAGTTCTGAGTTCTTGGTCAGATTTTTGCACTCTTGATACACTAGATTTACAGACTAAATTTAAAGTCCTAATTCACAGAGTCGCTCATCGACTCACTTATAGATACCTTAAAGTTTCATGGTTATAGCAGTTAGTGTCAGGCAGTTAGTATTTGATCTTCCTCTAGGCTCTTTCTTACCTTCTCTACCGTTAGATAGCCTGTTCTCCACCCAAGGCATTATGGTGATGCTGTTAGCAGCATATGCTGGTGCCATGTGGTTATTTCTTACCAGTGCTCCGAAAGTCTACACTGTAATGGTGTCGGATATGGAGTTAGCGCGACAGTTGTATGAAGGGCTGCTAAGTTTGCCAGCAGCTGAAGTTCCTTTGCACTACTACTACAACTACGAGCAAACTATCGGGGCAACAGGAGTCGATCCGCTTTACTTGTCTAGTGCTCCCAGCTTTTCGAGTAGCAGAATGGCTAACGCCAGCGAGGGACTTTGGTATCAGTTGAAGAAAAACACTCAACTGCATATAATTGCAGGAGCAAGTTTAGGTAGCAAAAGTCAGCAACGCCACGTTTGCTTTGATCGTGACTGTTTGGAGATGATCTTGATGCGAGTGGAAACGCGTGGTTTGAAATTCAAGCTTCGCAGCCAGAAACCGCTGAATTTTCTGGTAAAGGATTATGATGGGCACGTTATTGAGATGTCGGAAGTGGCAAATTAGTGTATAGAGACGTTCTAATGAACGTCTCTACACGTCTGCTGAGTTTACTAATACCGCGATGGAATTGAAAATTCAAATAGCTTAAGTTGGAGGCTATAAGTAATTCCCAATGGTAGCTTTATTTTGACCGTCATGTACTAGGATGTTTTAATTGTGGTGGTTTTCTACAATTTCTGTTAACCTCTCAAGAAGATTCTCTGCTAAATCTAGTAAGTCGATTTCATCATTGTCGTTCCGCGAATCTAAAGTTTCAGCTAACACATTTTTAACAGCAAAAATTCTGTTATATTCTTCAGGGAGACTTAAACATTTTTCCAACTCAGTTGCAGTTTCTGAGAGTGATTTGTGTTTTAGCTGCTTTCTTACCCTAGTAGCCGCCCAGTCACTACTTTCTAGAAATGTTGTTACAGCAATAATCATTTGTTGCTCATCTTCATTTTCCCCCCACAATTCCAGCCAATCTTCTTCCACATCTTCAACATACAAGTCTACGCATTCAAGTCCATAGTTCATCCAGTCTCGCTGCAATTGTCTGGCTTGTTCTAAATGTTGAATGAATTTTTCAACTCTCTCTTGCCGAGCGCTTTGTTGTTCTTCCACTATGATTACGAGAGGGTGAGCAATATCTGTTTGTGAACAATTAGCAAATGTAATTGACTTGACACTACAAGCTTAGTTTTAAATAATGACCCGTTGTTATGCGATCGCTGTTGTATAGCACTATATTTACGATCCTATTTGCTAGATCGTTGACTTTAGGATTGGAGCTTAAGAAAAGTCCTTTATCTATGCCCCATTGTTGTAGAGTATTTTCCCAATTATCATACTTTTCTTGAGAGAATTCATCAGAGAGACTAGTAATTTGAATGCAAAGAGGCTTTTCCTGTTTACTACTGACAATAAGATCGGTTGCCATTGACAAGTCTGCTACATAGCACTGCCAAAAAGTACCTTCACGACGCACAATGTCAGTAGCAATGGATTTAAGAACATGAGCATCAGTCTGATAAAATTCTCCCGCCATCAGTTTTTGCTTCCAGAGATAAAACTTTGGATCTGTTTCTTTGAGCCATTTGGGAAAGAGATAGCTATACCAATATCTTTCCGTTGCCGTCATTCGCTGATAATACAATTGTCGCTCTTCTTCTGACGAACTGACAATGTCTAGCCAAATTTGAGAATCTCTAATTATTTGCAGGAGAAAATGCATGACAAACTTTTTTGCTGTCAGCGAACCTGGCTTAACATCTTTAACCCAACGATTTATCTCCTCTAACCTTCTTGCCAAATTCGGCTCGTTCGTGGATGCTTCCTTGATGAGGGAGTTTAGTTTATATTTAATCTCTTTTGCCTGCAAAGGATGCTTGTCCTGAACAATTAATATT
>JAQYWN010000933.1 GCA_029379265.1 Rhizonema sp. NSF051 | reverse complement strand
CATCTTCTGTATTACCATAGTTAACTGAGAAAATGCTGATTTTGTAATAAACTTTTTATCAGGGTAAATTCATAAAAATCAAGTCTGAGTTTCAGTAGTAGGGCGAGTGTCAAGGTAACCAAAAATCTGGCAAGACTGAATTGCCAATTTGGCGAACTGTTTGATTTATTGCCCTTGCTACTTGAATGTGCAATTCATCCGCTTCCACAGGTAGAATGTTTGCATGTGTACCTTCTCCCAAAGAGGAAATCACCAGATTCGCGGCTTCTAAACCAGTCACATAAGCTTTTTCCTGTGACCATGAACTGTGGCGGTTGGTTATCCAATCGCCGCTCATAAATACATTTTTAAAACTAGTCTTTGCTGGCAACATAAAACGATAGCTTCCTGGTGCAAAGTGAGACACGGCTTGGGGTAAACGAATAACGCTGTGATCAATAACCTTTGCCGAACGAACTGCTGGCACGCAACTTGTTAAATAACGCTGAACTATTGACACAATCTCTTCATCTTCTAAAGGCAGAAACTGATTAGCGTGATAAAAATCAGCTTCCACAACTGTCCCTGGTTCATCGTAGTACTCGTCATGTAGTGCATTCAAATCAAAAAAAGTCCATCCTGTAGTCGGATCAAATCCAAAGCAAGCATTAGAAGGACGGGGAATATTAATTTTACGGTCAAACCACAGCCGTGTTGCTAAAACGTCGATCGCTCCCAAATTACTCAAATTCCGAAATTCCTCACGGCTTTGCAAACTCGGGCTACTTGAGATAATCTTTTTCATGCCAGTGATACCCACGGCAAAAATCACTGCGTCTGTCTCAAATACTTCATCTCCACAGACAACTCCTGTTACCAAGGGATAATTGTCAACAATCAAGTCCGTCACTCGGCGGTTTGCGAGAACTTTTGCCCCGGCTTTTTCAATACTTTCTATCCAAGGGCGAAAGATTTTCTCCCCAACTGTGCCGCGACACCAGACTACATCAAAATTAGGTTGATGCGCCAGAATGAAAAAGTAAAGCATCCCTAAGGTTGCTGCAGCTGAACACTGTTCTCCAGGGGCAAACAAGCCCACTAATAACATTGCTTCAAAAGATTCGCGATACAGTCGTGCAGACACACCAAAATCTTTAAACAATTCACGGGCAGTTACACAGTCATAACGTCGCCAAGCTGCATCGGAATTATCAAAATCAATTAGAGTGTAAAGTAGAGGTAGGGCGCTGAGACGATCAATTAATGGTAAGCGTTTAAACTGCGTGTAAAGAAAAGTTCCTAAAGGCGTTGGTAGTCGCGGCAAGTCTTGAAAGATCGGTGATTCAACTTCCAAACCTGCAGGAGAGTATTGTGATGAACGAGTCCAAGTGGTAAAAGGACTTATTCCTAATTCATTGATCAAAGAAAAAATATTTTTGTAAGGATACCAAAACCCATGTATGCCAGCTTCTACAGAACGTCCTGCGGCTGTTTTCCATCCGGCAACCAATCCTCCTGGGTAAGAACCAGCTTCTAGAAGTGTTACATTGTAACCTTGTTTGGCCAAATGGTAGGTTGCTCCTAACCCAGCCCAACCTGCACCAACAACGACGACTCGTTTACCTTGTGATGCTTCTGACATAAAAGCCTCCATTACGTATTACTTTAAGAATACTGAGTAAATATGGCATTATTTATTGCTGAAAATGTTGCTCCATAAGCTTTTCGGTTTTATTGATCTTGCTAATTATATTAAATTGAGAGTATAACAGAGAACATATTTAGATTTTGATGAGGAATAATCTCATGAGTCAATCGCTAAATGAAAAAATTAGCCTGAATGACTTTCAGTTTCGGGATGGTATTTATTTTCCTAAAGATTACGAACAGTTGAACCATTCTACACAAAAACAAAGATGGGATAAAATTGGTAAGACATATTATGGCTCCCAAAAAGTTGAGCAAGCGACGGAAGCATCGCCAATCAAACAAGATTATACTCTGTTGACTGGAAAACCCGGAGGGACTTGGAATAAATTTCCCGACAACAAATCTGTTGAGTCTATTCTTGAGATTGGTTGTGGTTATGGTCGGATTCCTTTGTATCTTTCCAAAGGCAAAAACCTGAGATGTCAGAGATATTACGGTATGGATATTTCTGAGCCTTTGTTGCGACGTCTCCTCAAGTGTAAGCAAGAATATGATTTTTTCCCAGATGCAGAATTTAACCCTATTTGCAATTCTGCTGAGACGTTACCTTTAGAAGAGAATTCTATAGACTTGGTGATTTCTAACTGCGTGTTCATGCATATACCAGATGCACAAATAAGAAATCTTATGGTTGAAATGTCTCGTGTGCTTAAACCTGGTGGAATTTTTGTTTTTAATCATTCTTTCCATAACAAGTTTTGTCCTGCTCATAAAATTCATAATTTTGTCAGAAGCTTTAACCCAGGACAAAACTCAATTTATCTGAAGCAGTATTCTGCTACGGAAATCAAAGAGATATTAATTGCTTCAGGAATGAGTGCCAAGTGTCCGCGATATACTGTTGAACCCACACAAGAGTATGCAATTTTACCAAATAAAATAAAAGGTATTCCAGTCCCTTTTGCTAACATGATAAACAGAACTATTAAGCCATCTTCTGATTCTCAAAAAGAAACTTTTGCCTACGGTTATAGCGCTTACAGCACTCAACTTGATTAATTCAAGATTCAGGAAGCCGATGTCCTTGTGAAAATGCCGTGGTTGAGAATGCTCCTTGATATCTTGCTGCTTGTTTACAAGCTGTCCAAGATGGTTTGTGAATAAAAGTTCTGGCGCTAGTAGTTCATTGAGTGCAACTATATCCGAATGTATCATTGCATATCTAAGATTTTCTTCTGCTTCTAAAATCTGGTTTCTGATTGTGTTTTCCATGACTCCCAAATTACGATTCTGTCCTTTCTTGATGCAAGTTTTCTCACAACTGGAGTTTAGACTACCGCAAGACAAAATGACTCAGGAACACTGAGTGGACAAGC
>JAQYWN010000097.1 GCA_029379265.1 Rhizonema sp. NSF051 | reverse complement strand
ATATAAAATATCTATTGTTAACTAATGTTGCATCTCTCAAAATATATATCTCATAAAGTTTACAAAAATTATTGATTTAATGAGTGGATACATCAGCATATTGTTAGTTTCCCTTAACTCTAACGATAAGTCAAGGTCAGCTATCAACTTGTTTTACTAAGTGATAAAAATCATCGAAAACCGCAGCAGCATCAATAAGAAGCGCGTCAAAATTAGAAAAACGTCATAAATTATCAAAATATCTGTTATTGTCTTTAATTTTGGCAAAAGAACGCAGTTAAGAGGAGAGGAGAAGGAGAATTTCCTTACATGAACGATATGGGGAGCGTCAAACTATTTATAGTGGTGCGTCTGAAGAGAAAGTTTCTACCATCTTCTCATCCTGTAATTCTGGTGTTTGAATGATAAATGGTAAATCAGCTCCCACAAGACCCCTTAGGATGCGTTCTGGAGTTTCGGTAAAAACTATAAATAGAGGATATATATTATTGGTACCTTCACTCAAAAAATGAGTGTAGCGGGGAGGCATTAGCCACTCATATTCTTTATCCAGCCAAACTTGTGTTTGTCGCCAACGCCCTAATAAATCAGAAAAGTCTTCATGGGGACGATGAATGAAGACGAGAATTTCGGCTCCTGTTTTAATTTTCCACTCCGGATCGCACATCAAAATTCCCAGTTCGCAAGGTAGACGAGTTGCTTGTGCAGGTGTTTTGATATCACCACGAAAGCGGATAATTGGTAGGGGAATAGTGATGAGGCTTTCATCGGGACGCCGCAAACTGGGAATCATTTCTAAATAGGGGCGGTGCTGCTTGAGGAGTGAGATCGCAGCTAGGCGATCGCAACATGAAGTTAAGCAAATTTCGTAATAGTTTTTTCTTACAGACATTGTTATTTAACTAAAAAACAGGTAGGCAATCAGTAATCAGGGATCAGCTTTGAATGAAATCATGTAAAATTTTTGCTTGAACCGTGCCTCTTCAAAGTCATACATGCTGGTAACCGATCTTATTTAAGAAGTCTGATTTCTTATTCTTTGAGTGTCTTTGTATAAGTCTTATATTTTTAACTTCTAACTGATAATTCCCTAACCAAGCTTATCAAAGACCTTAAACATAGGTAGATACATTGACAACAAAATTGTGCCTACCATTCCACCCAAAACCACAATCATAACTGGTTCTAAAATACTAGTTAGTGATTTGACTGCCTGTTCAACTTCATCCTCATAGAAATCAGCAACTTTCATCAACATACTATCCAATTCTCCAGTTTCCTCACCGATACTAATCATTTGAATTGCCATAGAAGGAAACACTTTCTCTCTTTGCAAAGCAAGACTAATAACGCCGCCTTGTTGAATGTCTGTACGTGCAGCATCTATGGCGTTGGCAATCACTTGGTTTCCGGATGTATCTCTGACAATTTCTAAACAAGTAAGGATTGGTACACCAGAACGTGTCAAAGCACCAAATGTACGGCTAAAGCGAGCTACTGATGATTTTTGAATTAATTCTCCAAATAAAGGTACTTTTAAGGAAATACGGTCAATAGTTTGACGCCCAATAGGAGTTTTATAATACTGTTTATAAGCAATATTTCCTCCTATAACAATAGCGAAAACGACTAAAAGCCGCCAACTTCTTAACACTTCGCTGATCCATAGCATAAACTGCGTTAAAGGCGGTAATTCTGTTCCTAATTCTATAAAAATTTTGGCAAAAATGGGGATGAGAAAAACAGTCATCCCGATAAAAATAGCCGTTGCCAAAAAAACAACAACCATAGGATAAGCCATTGCTGATTTAATTTGGTTTTGTAATCGAGCAACATCTTCTAACAACTTGGCTAAGCGATTCAGTACTTCATCGAGAACACCGCCAACTTCACCAGCCTGAACCATACTGACATACAAACCATCAAAGCATTCAGGATGCTTGCGCATTGCATCTGATAGATTCACTCCATTTTGGACATCCGCACTAATGTCTAAAAGAGATTTTTTCAATTTTGGGTTACTGCATTGCTCTGACAATACCCCTAAACTTCTAACGATTGCGACTCCTGCATTCGTCAAAGCAGCAAATTGACGGGAAAAGACAGCTCTATCCTTAACCGAAACTTTGACAAATGAGTTTTTAATTTTTTGGATGTCAAATTTAAAGCCTTGTGATTGCTTGATATCTTGAACGACAAAACCTTGCTGTCTAAGATTAGTACGGGCTTCCACCAAGGATTCTGCGATAAGTGTTTCTTTTCTATATTTTCCTTGCGAATCCCGAATACGGACAACGAATGTTGGCATACAGATTGTTAATTTTGAATTGTGAATTGTGAGTTTGGAATTGCTAATTGTTAGTTAGTCGTTCCAGATAATAACCAACAACAATTAACAATCCGAGTCTTACTTCTTCACAGCAACGCCATTAGCAGCAGTTGGTGCTGAGCCACCAATGATGCGTTGGATTTCGTCTGGTTTAGAAGTCTTGGACATTGCGGATTCAAAAGAGATTGTTCCGTTTTTGTAATAATCTGCTAAAACTTTCTCTAATGTTTGCATACCCAATTTGCCACCTGTTTGGATAGCCGAGTAAATTTGTGCGGTTTTTCCTTCCCGAATCAAGTTGGAAATAGCAGGAGTAACAATCATAATTTCTTGTGCCATGATTCGACCAAACTCACCCGGCTTGGGATTTTTTTTGGGAACCAAAGTTTGGCTGAATACTGCCACTAGGGAGTTAGACAACTGTACTCGCACTTGAGTTTGTCTTTCATGAGGAAAAACGTCGATAATCCGATCAACTGTCTGTGCTGCGGAACTAGTATGTAAGGTACCGAATACCAAGTGTCCTGTTTCTGCGGCAGAAATAGCCAAGGAAATTGTTTCTAAGTCGCGCATTTCCCCCACTAAAATAATATCTGGATCTTCCCGTAGTGCTGCTTTTAAGGCATTAGCAAAGCTTTTCGTATCTTCATTCAGTTGCCGTTGATGAACTAAGCTTTTAATTGGTTCGTAAACAAATTCAATAGGGTCTTCTACTGTCAAAATATGTTCCGCCCTAGTGCGGTTAATCAAATCAATCATTGCGGCTAGAGTCGTCGTCTTACCAGAACCCGTTGGCCCTGTCACTAAAATTAGTCCTCTAGGTTTATGTGACATTTCTTTGACAACGTCTGGCAAACCTAATTTTTCAAAATTAGGAATTTTGGAACTTAATGCTCGCAAGCAAGCGGCGTAAGCACCACGTTCTTTATAGACATTGACGCGGAAACGAGCCAATCCCTTAACGCCGTAGGAACAATCTAACTCCCAATTTTGCTCTAAGTTTTTACGTTGGGAGTTATTGAGCATACTAAAAATTAACCTTTGGCATTGATCTGCACTCAACGCCTCTTCTCCAATAGGAGTAAGTTTGCCACTGATACGAAAGTAGGGAGGCAAGCCTGCTGATAAGTGCAGATCGGAACCTCCCTTTTCAATCAATTGCTCCATTAAATCTTCAATCATTAAATCCATATTTATTATTTGTCCTTTGTTATTTATGTTTTGTCTTGACCAATGACTAATGTACGGGCGGGTTTGACGCTATTTTTCGTTTCCACAGGCGGAATTTGACAATGAAACCCATGTACGGGCGGGTTTGACGCTATTTTTCGTTTCCACAGGCGGAATTTGACAATGAAACCCATGTACGGGCGGGTTTGACGCTATTTTTCGTTTCCACAGGCGGAATTTGACAATGAAACCCGCCCCTACTAATCTTGAAACCTTGGTGTCATGCAATAGGGACAATCTAGCCATTCTGGTTTTAATTCAGCTTGACAAGTCCGGCAAGTAAGACCGCTCTTGCGTTTGGCTTTTAACTCTGCTTCCAAACCTGTATCGGTGAACGTTACCCGTTCTACTTCTTCTAAGGTGGTGTCGCCTTGACGCACTAAATCTATGCTGTAAGCCAATAAGGTTTTCATCCCCTCTTCTACGGCTACTTCTTTAATGCGTTCTGTTGGTGCTTCTTCGGTAATTAGAGTTTGTAAGCGTTCGGTGATTCGCATAACTTCATAAACACCACAACGTCCCTTGTAACCAACGCCATTACACTTAGGGCAAAGCTGGTTATTCGCTTTGGCTTGTTGAATTTTTTCTAAACTAAGAGCGTTGGCTTTGTAGAAGGTGACTCCAACTTCAAGGGAAGCTGATAAACCATAGCGAGCTAGCTCTTCGGGAGTGGGAGTGTAGGCAACGCGACAAGTAGAACAAACACGTCGCACCAGACGTTGTGCTAACACACCAATCAGAGAACTGGAAATCATGAAAGCCTCAATGTCCATTTCTCCCAAACGAGCGATCGCGCCTGGGGCATCATTGGTATGTAAAGTTGTTAATACTAAGTGACCGGTTAAGGCTGCTTCAATGGCTGTTTTTGCTGTTTCCTTGTCCCTTGTCTCACCGACTAAAAGCACATCCGGATCTTGCCGCAAGAATGCCCGCAAAGCTGTAGAAAAATCCAGCCCTTTTTCTCGAATCACTTGCACTTGAGTAATCCCTGGTAGGCTGTACTCGATTGGATCTTCTACCGTACTGATATTAATTCCTGGAGAGTTCCGTTCTGCTAAAGCAGAATACAAAGATGTCGTTTTACCAGAACCAGTTGGTCCGGTTACCAGAATCAAACCAAATGGACGAGACACCATTTCTTGGACAATTTGTAAAGTCTCTGGGTCGGTAATTAACTTATCCAATCCCAACTGGGTTGTAGAGTTATCTAAAATTCGCAGTACCACCTTTTCTCCGTAGCGACTGGGTAAGGTACTAACGCGAAAGTCTACTTTACGTCCCTCAAATAATCGTCTGATACGTCCGTCTTGCGGTAAACGCCGTTCGGCAATATCTAGGTTGGAGATAATTTTAAATCGAGCTGTAACCGCAGGGATAATTTTTTTAGGTAAAGGGTCAAAAGCCTCACGTAGCACCCCATCCTTACGAAAGCGAATACGTAAGTTTTCTTCTTGCGGTTCAATATGAATGTCAGAAACTCCTTCATGCAATGCTTTCGCAAGAATTCTATTCACTAGATTGATCACCGGAGCATCTTCAGCACTCTTCATCGCCGCACCCAAGTCAGCATCTGAGTCTTCGGGTGCTTCGTCTACATTAACGTTAAGATTTTCTATATTTTCTAAATCTTGATTAATATCTGTAAACTTTTGTTGGTCTATCTGCTTTTGCCGAACAACGAGTTCATTCAAGTAGCGGTTGATGAGCTGCTGGTAGTCTTCTTGAGTAATGACCATGCGCTGCAATGCCAAACCTTGTGGGCGCAAGATGCGATTGAGGTCATCCGATGCCTCAAGATTATCCGGCTCGACCATTGCCACTAATACTGAAGGCGGGTTTTGGTCTTCATTTTTCAACAATGGCACCAACTGATGGCGACGACAGATATCCACTGGGATTAAGGTGTCAATCAGATGATCTACAGTACTATTACCAATTTGGTTGACTTGTGGATCGAGGAATTCAACACCGTGAAGTATTTTGAGTTCAAATAGCTGTTGTTGTTTGTATTGCCTAAGTAACTCTGGAGATAGTTGTCGTCCTGAGATTGCTTCCAAGACGGACGTTAGGGGAGTGCCAACCTTGCGGCTTTCAATTATCGCCTGCTTCATCTGTTCGCTATTGACATAGCCAGATTGCACAAGTTTGTTGCCGAAGGGTGAAAACTCTGTTCTAGTTGTGAGAGCAGTACTACGCTTTTGTGGTGAGGAGTAAGTCATATATTGAGCAATGAGCAGCGGAAACCTCTGATTAGAGTATTCCCAAACTCTGCGACATAACTACCATAGACAAAGGAGAAAGTCACCAAGAGGCAGTCTTGCTGGGGGCAGGGGGAAAACCCCATCCATAAATGGAGGAGCTTGTGGCTTGGACGTAGTATTTCTTTTTTTTCATAACTTAAAGTTAGGGGCTTGAAACCCAAGTGGCAGCTTGTATCCAAAACTCTCCCAAGCCCCCTGCTAGAATGCTCCCCCGCCTCTTTTGGTCAGGTTTCATCCTCTCTTCTACTCAAATACGGGAAGCCACCCTTAGGTCATATACGCTAACGCGCTCAGCATTTGTCACAATAGAGGACGGTGACATCACTTCCACAGGAAATGCTGGCAACAAAACATGCCTTGATTGCCAGCTTATTAACGTCAGTAAAGCAAGAAGCCCGATCTGCAAAACGCCCTCCCTTGTGATGCTCGTGCCTTGTTGCTATCGCAGTCTCCATAAGGGTTTGCCATTGTAGGGGCTGTCTCACCACAGTGAGGAAAATAGGTAAACAGAACATTTAATCCTGTCTTGCCAACGCTAATTGTCGTATAGATTTAACAGCTGAAAGATATGGCGATAAACTGCTGTATACAGCATCGTCACAAGACGAGAACATAATGATGGAAGAAAATAACACGATTGACAACACAAGCCAACAATCAGGTGAACAAACAGAGGTAAAGCAAGCAATGATGAGCGACTCTCCAGCCGAAAATAACTCTAATGAATTGGAGCAAGAGGTTACAGATGTGGGACAGCAGACTAATGTATCCGGAGCTACAAATACCCTCAACATAGAAGAAAAAGCAGCGAGTGAAAATACGACTGTTGACACCACTGCATCAACAATAGGAATCACTCAACAAATTGATTCTTTGAAAGCGCAGGTAGAAGATCGCAACATTCAATATATGAGAATTGCGGCAGATTTTGAAAATTACCGCAAAAGAACTCAAAAAGAAAAAGAAGAATTAGAACAGCAGGTAAAGCGGAACACGATTAATGAATTGCTGCCAATAGTTGACAATTTTGAGCGGGCGCGAGCACAACTTAAACCTCAAACTGATGGGGAGATGGCGATTCATAAAAGTTATCAGGGCGTTTACAAGCAAATGGTAGACAGCCTTAAGCGTTTGGGTGTATCACCAATGCGCCCTGAAGGTCAACCATTCGATCCCAACCTGCACGAAGCAGTAATGCGCGAACCTACGGATGAATATCCTGAGGGAACAGTGTTAGAAGAGTTAGTACGCGGATATAACTTAGGCGATCGCGTGCTGCGTCATGCAATGGTCAAAGTAGCTGCTCCGAAGGAGGATACACTACCTTCAGAGGAAAATCAGTCAAGTCCAGCCAACAGTTAAAAAAGTATCAGCTGTTTTCCTCTGTTGGTTGCTGTTGGTTGATCAGTCAAGTCCAAGGGGCGCTTTGAAACCCGCCTTAGGAACTGGCGATTTTGTCTGGTGTTCTTTGAGGCACGGGCGTTACAAGAGTGGGTTGTTCGGACAGAACAACCACCAACCATCAGCAAATTACTGAGTGCTTTTGACCAAAAATACTATTCTTTGCTTGGGTGAGCATCGCGTATCTAAATGCAAAAAGGTAGTCCGCAAAACTTCACTCCTTGAAGTTTCTAGCCTTTCTAGGCTCAAATTACAAGCGAAAAGCACTCAGTAAAAATACTTTTATTTATGGGAAAAATTATTGGCATCGACTTGGGTACTACCAATAGTTGCGTCGCGGTTCTCGAAGGTGGTCATCCGATTGTGATCAGCAATTCAGAAGGCGGACGAACCACTCCTAGTATTGTGGGATTTGCTAAAGGGGGCGATCGCTTGGTTGGTCAACTCGCAAAGCGTCAAGGCGTTACTAATGCCGAGAACACAATCAACAGTATCAAGCGATTTATAGGTCGTCGTTGGGATGAAACGATCACAGAACGCGATTGCGTACCCTATAACTGTGTCAAAGGAAGAGACGACACTGTTGATGTCCAAATCCGCGCACGTAACTATACACCCCAAGAAATCTCCGCAATGATTCTGCAAAAACTGAAACAGGATGCGGAAAATTTCTTGGGTGAATCGGTTCAAAAGGCGGTGATTACCGTACCTGCCTATTTCACAGATTCCCAAAGACAGGCGACCAAAGACGCTGGGATCATTGCCGGACTAGAAGTACTGCGGATCGTCAATGAACCGACTGCAGCGGCTTTAGCCTTTGGATTGGACAAACAAGAACTCGAAGAACTCATCCTCGTTTTTGACTTAGGAGGTGGTACCTTCGATGTCTCCATCCTACAACTTGGGGATGGAGTGTTTGAAGTGAAAGCAACTTCTGGCAACAACCACCTAGGTGGAGACGACTTTGATAATTGTATTGTGCGCTGGATGATAGAAGGCTTCCAGATAAGTGAGAAGATCGACCTTTCTCAAGACAAAATGGCTCTACAACGCTTGCGGGAATCGGCAGAAAAGGCGAAGATCGAACTCTCCAGTTTGGTAAATACTTCGATTAACTTACCATTTATCTCCGCTGATGAAACTGGTCCCAAACATTTGGAAATAGAACTCAGCCGTGCCAAATTTGAAGAGCTGACAGGTCACCTTATTGAAGCGACCATTGAACCGATGATTCAGGCGTTAAAAGACGCAGATCTCAAACCGCAAGATATGAATCGGATTATTTTGGTAGGTGGTTCCACCCGCATTCCTGCAGTTCAAAATGCCCTGGTCAAGTTTTTTCCAGGTAAAACTCCTGATCGCTCTGTCAACCCCGACGAAGCAGTCGCTCTGGGAGCTGCCATTCAAGCTGGAGTGCTTGGTGGTGAACTTGATAATCTTCTCCTACTGGATGTCACACCTTTATCACTAGGAATTGAAACCTTGGGAGAAGTCTTTACCAAAATCATCGAACGTAATACCACAATTCCTACCAGTAAGTCTCAAGTTTTTTCCACGGCAGTAGATGGGCAAACTTCGGTAGAGATTCACGTCCTCCAAGGTGAACGGACCATGGCAAGAGATAATAAGAGTCTTGGTAAATTTTTACTGACAGCAATCCCCCCATCTCCCCGTGGAGTACCACAAATCGAAGTCTCTTTTGAAATCGATGTTAATGGCATCCTAAAAGTTGGGGCACAAGATAAAGGTACCGGCAGAGAGCAGAGCGTTTGTATTACCAACACAGGTGGTTTAAGTGCCCAAGACATAGAAAAGATGCGTCAAGAAGCTTTTGTGTTTGCGGACGAAGACTTGAAGCGCAGAGAGTTTGTTGAACTAAAAAACCAGGCAGCTAATCTTATATATAGTTACGAATCGACCTTAAAGGATAATGGCAGTTTTATTACCGATTCCATGAAGGCTTTAGCAAATGAAAAACTCTTAAAACTCAAATTAGCGATGGCTGTAGGGCCAATCTCTGTAGCAGAATTCAAACAACACTTGGATAACTTCCAGCAAACTCTATTTGCCATTGGAACTGATGTCTACAACCGCGCTAATAGCCGTGATGAAGTTGTTGATATCTCAGAACAGGGTGGCGTAATGAGTGAAACCCTAACATCACAAGCACCATTCAACTTTGATTTTGAAAACGATAGTACAGTAAAAGCTGATTACGAAGCGATAGAGTAATAAGAAAATAAGAGGTGGAAAAAGCAGGGCAGCTACACCCTGCTCTTAAATCAACAAGGAATTCGATGACAATTTGCTAGAGTGTAGAAGCGGATTCTTGTGTGGCACATGTTGCAGTACAGATGCGAAAAAACACATTTGGGTGGTTTTCCACACCTAATGGTACGGCTAGCACCTCTGTTGATAGGCGGAGTTTTCCCCTATTGCGTAGCACAATTGTAAGAGAGACAGCCTCTTAGGGTAGTAGCTTTTTCCTTTTTATACGAGGAAAACAGTTATTGCTGATGACTTATGGGAAAGGTAAAGGGTAAGATTAACTATTAACAAAACTTAACTATTGCCTTCTGCCTTCTGCTTTTTATTTTAACCGCTTTCTACCTTTTAACTTTCACCTTTGCTATATGGCTCGCGATTATTATGAAACTCTGGGTGTCTCTCGTGACGCCGACAAAGAAGAAATCAAACGCGCTTACCGCCGCTTAGCCCGGAAGTATCACCCAGACGTGAACAAAGAACCGGGAGCGGAAGAGCGATTCAAGGAAATTAACCGAGCTTATGAGATCCTCTCAGAACCAGAAATCCGTGCTCGTTATGACCGATTTGGTGAACAAGGCGTGTCAGCTGGGGCTGGCGCAGGCTTTCAAGATATGGGAGATATGGGCGGCTTCGCTGATATCTTTGAAAGTATCTTCAGTGGTTTTGCTGGCGGTATGGGTGGTCCAACGCAACAAAGACGGCGTAGTGGTCCCGTCCGAGGCGATGACTTACGCCTAGATCTGAAGTTAGACTTTAGGGAAGCGGTATTTGGCGGTGAAAAAGAAATTCGGATTTCTCATCTAGAATCCTGTGAAGTTTGTACGGGTTCCGGTGCTAAACCAGGAACACGCCCTCGCACTTGTTCAACTTGTAGTGGAACAGGTCAAGTACGTCGCGTCACCAGAACACCATTTGGAAGTTTTACTCAAGTTTCGACATGTCCGACTTGTAATGGTACAGGGATGGTAGTCGAAGATAAATGCGATGCTTGTGATGGCAAAGGCGCAAATCAAGTCACTAAAAAACTGAAAATTTCCATTCCCGCAGGAGTGGATAACGGTACTCGCTTGCGAATCTCTGGA
Source organism: Rhizonema sp. NSF051 (assembly GCA_029379265.1). GTDB lineage: Bacteria > Cyanobacteriota > Cyanobacteriia > Cyanobacteriales > Nostocaceae > Rhizonema. The sequence continues at coordinate 4,259 of JAQYWN010000097.1, read as the reverse complement.
GAAGGAGATGCGGGTCAACGCAGTGGGCCTCCTGGAGATTTATACGTTTACTTATTCGTAAATGAGGACGAGGAATTCCAAAGGGATGGAATTAACGTTCTCTCAGAAATCAAAATTAGCTATCTCCAAGCAATATTGGGTTGCCGTTTAGAAGTAAATACGGTAGACGGACCAGTAGAACTGCTCATTCCAGCAGGAACTCAACCTAGCACAGTGATGAAGTTGGAAAATCATGGCGTACCGCGCTTAGGTAATCCTGTTAGTCGAGGCGACCATATGATGACGATATTAATTGATATCCCTAATAAGGTGACGCCTGATGAACGCGAATTGCTGGAGAAGCTCGCTAAGATTAAAGGGGATCGCACTGGTAAAGGCGGCCTAGAAGGATTTTTGGGAAATTTGTTTCACCAAAGATGATAGAATCCTCCCTTTCAACTCCTGATGCTCAACTTGACTTGCGCGGCACCCCTTGCCCGATTAATTTTGTTCGGACTAAACTACGTTTGGAACAAATGAAACCAGGAAGTTTGCTCGAAGTCTGGCTAGATCAGGGAGAACCGATCGAGCAAGTTCCAGATAGCTTAACAATGGCAGGTTATCAAGTGGAACAAATTACAGCCTGTGGTGATTATTTTTCTCTTTTGGTCCGCCGTCCTGTAACTGCTGAATGACAGAGAATTTGCAGACAGCCACTGGGCAGTTGCTGGGAACGGTTCTAGCCGTGCAAGCAAACTATTATCGGGTGCAGGTGGATTTGGCAGACAAGGAGGACATGGAGGACAAGAAAGCAATTTCTACCTTGTCTCTCCCGAACCTCCTACTCTGTACTCGCAGAACACGGCTGAAGAAAATCGGGCAACAAGTGATGGTGGGCGATCGCGTAGTAGTTGAAGAAGCAGACTGGATTGGTGGAAGGGGGGCGATATCTGAAGTCCTACCTCGTCAAAGTAAATTAAATCGTCCCGCGATCTCCAACGTTAACCAAATTCTGTTGCTATTCGCTGTTATGGATCCACCTTTGGAACCTTATCAACTGAGTCGCTTTCTTATTAAGGCTGAGTCTACAGGTTTAAACATCGTTTTATGCTTAAACAAAAGCGATTTAATTTCTCAACAAGAGCAGCACGAAATAAGCGATCGCCTGATGACGTGGGGTTACCAGCCGACCTTTATCAGCGTGCAAGTTGGTATAAATATTGATAAATTAGCTAACCAGTTAAAAGATAATATTAGTGTAGTTGCTGGACCTTCAGGGGTTGGCAAGTCCAGTTTCATTAATGCGTTGATTCCCACAGCTAACTTACGAGTGGGAGAAGTTTCAGGAAAACTAGCAAGGGGTCGTCATACCACCCGTCATGTAGAATTATTTGAATTGCCGAACGGCGGTTTGCTAGCAGATACTCCAGGATTTAATCAGCCCGATCTCGATAGCGATCCAGAAGATTTAGTGCATTTTTTTAAAGAAGCAAGGGAACGCTTAGCAGTTGCCAAGTGTCGCTTTAGCAATTGTATTCATAAAGACGAACCGGGCTGTATCGTTCGCGGTGACTGGGAACGTTATCCTCATTACTTAGATTTTCTTGAGGAGGCGATCGCCCGTCAAAATCAGCTTCATCAGCAAGCCGATCCCGAATCGAATCTAAAGTTAAAAATTAAAGCGCAAGGACAAAATCAGTACGAACCAAAGCTTGAAAGTAAAAAATATCGGCGCAGTTCCCGCAGAACTCAGTTGCAAGAGTTGCAAGATTTGTATAGGGACGAAGAATCATAAGGATCAGATTCCCGACTTCTTAAAGAAGTCGGGAATCTGATTGTTCACAATGATCTAGGCTTGCTATGGACAAAAATATTCACCAAATTTCCGTCAAATCCAAAACAAAACCTGGTAAAAGATCCTCTCCCGATAAAGTTTGTGGACTTTGTAAAATTTCAACTTCTCGATTGAAACGATAAATTTCCACCTGCTGCTGTTGCCGATTAATTAACCATCCCAGTTTTGCGCCATTGTCCATATATTCCCTCATTTTGGCGCGGGTCTTTTCTGTAGAATCACTAGGAGACATTAACTCAACCACAAAATCGGGACACAAAGGAGCAAATTTTTCTTTCTCGGCTTGAGTCAAAGTATTCCACCGTTCGATTTTCACCCAAGACGCATCAGGTGAGCGCTCCGCACCATTGGGAAGTGTGAAACCAGTAGAAGAGTCAAAGGATTTTCCTAGCTTATTTTGGCGACTCCAAGCTCTTAACTGATAAGTTAGATCGGCATTACGATCACCAGTTTCACTTCCTGTAGGTGGCATAATAATTAATGCCCCTGTCGCTGTACGCTCGAATTTTAAGTCCCGGTTATTTTGACAAAGCTGAAAAAATTGCTCGTCCGTTAAGTCAATGTTTAATTCAAGGGGAGCAGGGAAACTAACGGTATTAGTATTCATATTATCTGTTAAGATATTAATAATATATTTCCTAATTTTAGCTAACTGTACTCTCGTCTTCCAAGCTCATTTGGTACTACAAATCAGTTTGTTCAACCATAGCAATGTTATTAAAATAGATGGGAAAGTGAAAAACCTTACTATGAGCGCTATCCCAACGTCATATATTTTTTTACAATCTTGAAACCCTTGTATAATGAACATCTTGAACATTGAGGGTTGCGGTATACTTGACAATATGAATGCTTAGTGTTAATAGACTCAACTGTATAGTCCCAAATTGCAGTACTTTTACCTGTGAACGATTTGATATTGCCTTCTTTGCCTGAGATGACAGAAATCTGGCAGCAAACTCTTAATTGGCAACCTACTCCTGAACAGCAGAAGGAATTCCAGCGGTTTTATGAATTAATTCTAGAAGGTAACCGCCAACTGAATTTAACCCGGATTGTTGAACCTTTGGAGTTTTGGGAAAAACATCTTTGGGATTCTTTACGAGGAGTAACCTCACTGATATCAAATTTGTCCTCTCCTACATCTCTGGCTATTATTGATGTCGGTACAGGTGCCGGTATACCGGGAATTCCCGTAGGAATTGCTGTGAATAATTGTAGAGTCACTCTCCTTGATTCCACCCGTAAAAAAATTGCTTTTCTCGAAAAAACACTGACCGAACTTGACCTCAAGAATATAAAAACTCTTACCAGTCGGGCTGAAGAAATAGGTCGGCAATTCCAGCATAGAAAAACCTACGATGTTGCCCTAATCCGTGCGGTCGGGACAGCCGCTATCTGTGCTGAATATACTTTACCATTGCTCAAGCACGGTGGTTTAGCAGTCGTTTACCGTGGAAATTGGACACAAGAGGAAGCAAAAGCTTTGGAAAAAACTGTTGACGAACTAGGTGGTGCGATTGAATCAGTTGAAAAATTTACAACTCCCTTAAGTCACAGTATCCGTCACTGCTTGTACCTGCGAAAGGTGGCTTAATACCTTCCGCTTTCATTGTCTCTACCCCTGCTCTAAGCTTGTGCAAACCGCTTATTAATCTCGTCCCAGTTAAGTACATTCCACCAAGCATCTAAATAATCAGCGCGGCGGTTCTGGTACTTGAGATAGTAAGCGTGTTCCCACACATCATTACCCATAATAGGATACTGACCTTCACTTATGGGAGAGTCTTGGTTAGGTGTAGTCGTTACTTCAAGCTTGTTGTTTTTATTACGAACAAGCCAAACCCAACCACTACCAAAACGACCTGTACCAGCTTCGTTGAATTGTTTTTTAAAAGCGGCAAAATTACCGAAGTTTTGGTTAATAGCAGATGCGATCGCTCCAGTGGGTTCTCCACCACCCTGCGGTTTCATAATTCTCCAAAACATTGAGTGGTTAACATGACCACCACCATTATTGCGGACTATTTTGCGAATATCTTCTGGAACGCTCTCTAGGTTAACTAAGAGAGATTCTACACTTTTACTTTTGAGTTCTGGGTGTTTATCTAATGCTGCATTTAGGTTTTTTACATAGGTTGCATGATGTTTATCGTGATGGAACCGCATAGTTGCAGCATCAATATGTGGTTCAAGTGCCTCATAAGCATAAGGCAAAGGAGGTAATTGAATTGCCCCCGTATTTGGTGTCGTTTGCGTTCCACTTGGAGCATTTTGTGCAAAAGCACAGCTATCTAACGCAAAAGCACCTGTACTAGCTCCGAGTAAAAATAAGAAATGACGCCGATTAAGATTCATAAAAGTTTCCCATCATCAAGACTAAATTTGGTAGACAATTATTATTTTCTGAGATTGAGAGTAAAAA
>JAQYWN010000932.1 GCA_029379265.1 Rhizonema sp. NSF051 | reverse complement strand
GTTTCAAACAGCGCGTCTGTACAGGAGGCGCTGTTTTTACAAGTGAGGAGTTAAGATTTATAAATTCTTAATAAAAAATTTCCGATCTTTATAGTTTATAATCGGAGGCTTACAACTCATAACTTCTCACACAAAACTTCTATGAATTGGTGGCAACGACTTAAGAAAAATCCTTTGGCAAGATTTGGGGCAATTTTGCTGTTAGTTTTCTATGTGTCAGTGATTGCAGCTGATTTTGTCGCCCCTTACGATCCTTATGCCTCACAGCCTAATGGTTCGCTGTTGCCACCAACGCAAATTTACTGGACTTCGCCATCAGGACAGTTTATTGGTCCTCATATTTATCCGACGACTCAAGGAAACACAGACTTAAACACAGGCGATCGCAAAATTATCGTAGACTTCAAAAAGCCCTCACCTTTAAGGCTATTCGTTAAAGGATCGGAATACCACTTATTTCAGATGAACTTACCACTACCCCCTACATGGGACGAAGTAGAAATATTTCCCGGTATCCCCTTAGATTGGCATTTATTTGGCGCAGATGGTGGAGCGAAATTTAACATCTTGGGTACGGATGACCAAGGACGCGATCAACTAAGTCGTTTGCTGTACGGTGGTCGCATCAGTTTATTTATAGGTATTCTGGGAGTTGCTATTTCCTTTCCCTTAGGGATGTTAGTAGGAGGAATATCAGGCTATTTCGGTGGCTGGACTGACAGTATTATCATGCGTCTAGCGGAAGTTCTGATGACCTTTCCTGAAATTTATCTTTTAGTTGCCTTAGGTGCTGTATTACCGCCTGGACTCAGTAGTACCGAACGCTTTCTCCTCATTGTGTTGATTACTTCGTTTATTGGATGGGCTGGATTAGCACGAGTGATTCGTGGACAAGTCCTATCAATCAAAGAACGAGAATTTGTCCAAGCAGCACGATCTATGGGTGGCAAGCCACTTTATATCATCGTCCGTCACGTTTTGCCACAAACCGCGACATATCTAGTTATCTCTGCCACGCTTGCGGTTCCAAGCTTTATTGGTGCAGAAGCAGTACTGAGTCTGATTGGACTGGGAATTCAACAACCAGACCCATCTTGGGGTAACATGCTATCCTTAGCAACGAATGCCTCAATTTTGGTGCTGCAACCTTGGCTTATATGGCCTCCAGCTTTATTGATTATCCTCACAGTCTTAGCTTTCAACTTGCTGGGTGATGGGCTGCGAGATGCCCTCGATCCCCGTAGTTTGCAAAGGTGATTGCAACACAGATTTTTCATGACTGATTGTACTCGAAGAACTTCGAGAGTCAGAAGAAATTCGTACCTAATTCTTGAAGTTGTTCTTGGGCAAACCGAATTAGATCTTTATTGTACTTCGCCCGTTTCCGATTGCGATCGTAATACTCAAGTCAAAGGATTCTATGGTTTGATCACAGACATTAGCGAACTGCGAAACGCTGCACTGCGTGAACGCAGACTTGCTGTTATAAGCTTCAATTATAGAAGAACGCAACCGCATGGCGCGGGAAATCCATCATATAATGTCCTTTAAATCACCCATAATAAAAGAACCCCACCCTGCCAAAGCTATGCTTTGTCTCCCCTCCCCGCAAGCGGGGTGGGGTTCAATGTCTACGGAAATTACGGTTAATTAACCGGACATGATATGATACGTTAGCCTAAGCTTTTACTAGCATCATCATTCACTTAGAAGCCGCCTCTTTGAAAATCACAACTGATTTAGAGGCAACACAAGCCATACTCAAAAGGGGACGGATGGGTTCAAGTAGTTGTGAATATCAACTTCGTTGAAAGCTGCGGTTTTTAATAAACACAATCCCAACCAAAGCGATCGCGCATAACAGTGCTACTACCTTTAAAGTTGAGTTATTCCATTGCTTAACTGCAATAGCCAGTAACGCCCACACGATGACTCCGGTGTAAGCGATGTCTCCACGCTGGATGGCAATGACTGCAGCAATTGCCGTAGCAATAACAGCCATGATTATAGTCCACATTATGTCAGAGATGCCCCAACCGTTCCACCCCTGAAAATACAAAGCACATGCAACATTCACAATCGTTGCTACGCTAATCCAACCAAGGTAAATGCTGATAGGAAAGTGAACGCACCACTTAGTGAAGCGAGATACAGGGTTTATGCCAATCCCTAAGCGTAGGTACGTACCAATCAGTGGCAACAGAATTGAGAACATAGCTACTACCGAAAGAATAAAAAGCCGTGAAAGAAACAAATATACCCAAACACTTTGAGCAAGAGAAGCAATCACCAAGAAGTATCCTGTTTTACGTAAATCTGAGTCGTGTTTCTGGTTTGGGAGAAATTGGTAGATCCCGAAAACAAATAATCCAAGGTAAATCAGCCCCCAAATGGCAAAGGCGTAATTGGCAGGGATAATCAGGACTTTTTTAAATACGGTGTTGGAGATTTCGCCAATGTTAAGTCCATTAAGCGGGAAAATATTCGATATTACGTTGATAGCAAAAGCAACAACGATTGCAGCCAAAGTTGCAAGCTGCCGCAAAAAATCTTGGTAATTGCCTTTGTTTGACTGCTGCATAAATATCTGTGCAAAATTAATTGTATATTAACAATTTTCCAGGCGATCACTGAGGTTCTTCTAATAAATGTATAGGTTGCCGCATAACGTGAAATTGATTGTGGAGTCTCGGTATCAAATAAGCTCGAAAAACACACGCTCTACAACTTGAGAAATTAGAGGCGTATATAAATAGAGCTTTAAAAAGTAGAGTTTTAATTGGTATAAAAAAAGGACGCAAAAAATAGTTATTGATTAGTACTCTTTGTCTTCATGGCGTACTCGCCACGGCGCAACTGTAACCCTGGCAACTCTTCCCGTTTCCCCCTGTCGTCATACAGCCAATTAGCCGTATCGGTCAGAAAGATAAACCCCTCGTTACCCTTTGGTTGAAAAGATAAAAGGTTACGCATTGCCACCCAACAAAATAAATTAGAAAATTTACAAT
>JAQYWN010000931.1 GCA_029379265.1 Rhizonema sp. NSF051 | reverse complement strand
TTTTTAAACTAACCTTAACCTATTCTTTGACGAATGTTTATGCATTCAGTAATGGCAACGTATTAGGCTTTACTAGTTTAGTGTCAAGTCTTATTTCTCAAATAAGAATGAAATAGTCATTGGAATGTATCACCTAGCTGCGAAAAAAAAATCTAGGAAGATGAACAAAAGGCTGAAAAATGATGTTGAAGGATTTGTTTTTATCAAATTCTTCAACAAATTAAAGACTTTCAGAAGTAAAAGCCTGCGAAATTTCGGTGTTAGTACGTCTCTAGATTACCAAGAGGTCGGCAATACTCACACTCTTTGATGCTCTACAGGATGTGATGGTGACACTGTAATATGAACGATTTTTCCTCATACCCCATCCGTGTTATGAATAAAGTAGCAGCTAGTTATACAAATACGTGTAAGTAATAATGGGGAATTGGGAATTGGACTATTACCCATAAGCATTTATCAATATTGGGAGATGTGGATGAGATATATAGCAAGGACTTCTTGGACAAGGCGACATTTTTTACAATTGTTCGTAGGAATGTTTATAGCAACGCTCTTAGTGTGGGGAAACTGGAACCCAACCATTGCTAGCAAGCCTCGCCTTCCCAAAGTAATTTTGATTTCGCTAGACGGTGCAACACCACGACTGCTTAACCAATATCTTGCCGATGGTACACTGAGTCAAGATCGGGGTATAGGGTTACTGCGAAGACAAGGAACTTTTGCTAAGCAGAATACAACGATTACCCCATCCCTGACTGCTCCCTCACATATTGCGATCGCCACGGGTTCTGTTGCTGCAAATAATGACATTAACGCCAATACCTTCCATCTCGTCGCTAGTCCTTTTAGCCAAAGTATTAGTGGCTTCAATGCCCCCATTGGCGGTTACTCTGTCAGTATTGACGGACCTACAGAAAGTACGGATTTAACAGCACAGCCAATCTGGCTAGCTTTAAAGCAAAACGGTAAGAAGATCGTTGCCGCCACATTTCCTGGTGCAGATGGGGCAGATATTACAGTGCCAGGACTGCTAAACAACCCAATCGTGCAGTCAGCGAGTAAGAGAACTGTAGATTATACCGTCCCCTTTGGAGCTTTTGCTGGGGTGGGAGCAAGTGGTTTTAGTCTGACAGCCGCAGATTTTGCAACTGCACCTCAAACAACTATCGATCAACTGCAAGCAGCTGGAAAAGTTTCCAACAGCGAGATTTTACAGACAAATAGATCTTTTGATACGTTTACTGTGGGTGGGGTGAATTACAACATCCAAGTTGTCGCCCTCGATACAACTAACGATAATAAAATTAATTACGACACGTTAGTTTTCTTTGATGCCAATCAAGGTATTCAGTCAGGACCGTTTAGTTTACCTTCCACTGGCCCTGCTTATGTAAAAGCCAACGCTCAAAAGTCCAGCCAATTTTACTTCGAGGGTAGCTCTAACAAAGCAGGAGCCGCTTTTTACGTAAGTACCTTAGCTCCCGACTTGTCCACTGTTCACTTTGCGCGCTACTCTGCTAATTACATCCCACGCAACCCAGCAGTTCTAGCAAATGTAGACGATATCAACAATAATGTTGGCTTCTGGGCAGATCAGGCAGACTACCGCTTCCCCGAACGACTCAACCCTGGAATTGATAATTTCTCTGACCAAGAATTAGAAGCTATTTACGAGGATCAAGTTAGAAATTTTGTAGATTACCAAACTCGTGTTGCTTTACGAGCAATTCGTCAGAGTCCCAAAGCTGATTTAGCAATGATTTACATTGAGGAACCTGATGGTTCAGAACATCAGTTTCTCATTACCGATGCACGTCAGGCAACCAATCCCCGCGATCCAAACTCAATTGGATCAGCTCAAGATCGAGAGAAAATTGCTCGCTATGACAATTATGTAAAAGTCGCTTACCAAGCAGCCGATCGCGCAGTACAACGAATTATTGAAGCCGTTGGAACCAATCGCAAAGGTATACCGAATAGCAACATCATCGTTGTTTCCGACCACGGATTTGACCCCTTCCATACCACTGTTAATATAAATAGCTTCCTCCAGAGTAAGGGCTTTGATACCAATAAAGTCAGAGCCATCACTTCTGGTCCTGCGGCTAATATTTACATCAACTTGCAAGGACGGGAACCCAACGGCACGGTTACCCATGAAGAGTACGTCACACTGCAACAGCAAATACAGGATGCACTCAAGTCGTTTGTTGACACCAATCCTTACTATACAGACGGCAGCACGCAAGTGTTTGACAAAGTTTATACCCGACCTATTCCCGCTAACCTGAATGATCCCTCTTTTGGTCTAGGTAGAAATGAGTTCATAGGTCAAGATACTGGCGATGTTTTTGCTCTGCTCACAGAGAGCTATAATTTTGACGGTATTCAGACTCCAGTGGTAACGCGTTTTGGAGATAGCTCTAGTAATTCTGTATTATCCGTACCAAACTTCTACGGTGCCCACGGATACGATCCCAATCTAATTAATATGAGTGCCATTTTTTACGCAGCCGGACCTGATATTGAACGTGGAACCCTAGACAAGGTTCGCAATATCGATATTGCACCAACAATTCTACGCCTATTGAATGTTGAACCTGCTTCAACAGTGCAGGGTGAATCTGTTTTGAATTAGCGATCGCTTGTCGTGATATTAAAGTAGCCAATTCCCTCTCCAATTCTCGGGGAGGGATAGAGTGAAGTAAAACTGACACTCATATCCAAGGAAAGTGAGCTATTTCAAACTTATGTGTATACCTTTACAGCATCAATCAATGCGGCAGGGACTCGGGAGAAAATACAGTTATTAAAAATCTCCGAAAATTAATTATGTGTCCGTTAAAATCCTTGGTAGGGGCGAACGGCTTTTTTGTATTGTAGTTCAACAAGCACGGGCTTAACGGTTTATCTACTTAGAATTACTGAGTGAAAGAAGGGAGTGGGGAGTAGGGGAAAATTTGTTTACCAAATTAATTCTGAGGTTTATATAAGTTTGTATGAAGG
>JAQYWN010000930.1 GCA_029379265.1 Rhizonema sp. NSF051 | reverse complement strand
AATCTGATTAATCTTAAAATCCTAAACCACCGTATTAGTCGGATAAAGCTGATATCGACTACTCCCAGAAAAAAAGGCAAAGTTGCCATTAAGTCAATAATCGCGTAAGGACTCAAAATATATTTGATTTTATTTTCAGCACTCCACAAGCGGAGTAAATATTCTAAGGCAAAAATGAGCAATATTGCAGTGTCTACTTTATTCAAGTCGCTCCTGAGAGAATCAGGAATACTGTATGTCTCTGCTACAAAAATTCCTGATGATAAGAGAACAAATCCGGCGATCGTTAAATTGATCGCTTTACCTATTGGTGTTTCTAAGTCGGTTAAGTAAAATGCAGTTTTTTCTCTGCTAATAAGCATAATCTACACTAGTAGGACACGGCAGAAATAAGCTTATCATTTCAAACAGCAAAAAACCGTGTATATCAAGCTTTTTAATTTTTACTTCACTAAACAAGATTAGGAGTTCTAAAAATGCGCGGATTTTAGATTTTACGGAAAGTTACAAGGTATTCAGCGAAGAGCGGAAATTACATACAAAATTTGCTTTGTCGCTGACGGCTAATTACTAATTGCTTCAATTAGAGTTATCCAAATGGGACAAAAAAGAATTAGCAAAAATCGCGGCTTGGGTGCGATCGCGTAAATTTAACCGATTTAAAATATTTGTAACATGATTCTTGACTGTACCCTCAGAAATGTATAACTTACAAGCAATTTCTCTGTTACTAGCACCAGCAGCAATTAACCGCAAAACTTCTTTTTCTCTGGGAGTAAGTTCCGCTAAACTAGTTGGTGGAGATGCTGACTGAGTTGGTGTCACTTTTGGAAACTGAGTTAAAAGTTTTTTAACTATTCCCGGTCCCAGTTGAGTGTATCCTTTATATACGGCTCGAATTGCCACGGCTAACTCTTCTGAGGGTGTATCTTTAAGTAAATAGCCCATTGCTCCATTTTGCAACGCTGCTGTCACATACTCATCATCATCAAAAGTCGTTAGCACTAAAACTTTAATGCCAATAAAACGTTTTTGAATTTCTCGTGTCGCTGCAACTCCATCCATAATAGGCATTCTAATATCCATTAGGACGATATCAGGATACAATTCTTCTATCAATTTAATTGCGCTTCCACCATTTTCTGCCTCTCCTACGATTTCTAAATCTGATTCTAATTCTAATAAAGCCTTCAATCCTTGACGGATTAAACTTTGGTCGTCAACAAGTAATACTTTAATCATGGTAAATCGGTTGGTATAAATAAACTTATGCTATTTGTTCTTTATTCTTTGTACACGATAAATGACAAATGGCAACGGACTAATGATAGTAGACATACTTCTTTTATCTACTTAAGTAGGTTTACCCAAAAAATACTAAGTATGTAAATAAATATTGACATGTCTAGAAGCCGACAAATATAGCAGGGAGCAGGGAGCAGGGAGCAGAGAGCAGGCGTGTGATTGTCCCGTGATTTCCGTGTTTTCTCATTAGTTAATGTCCTAATCTACCTGGCAACTACTATAACTAACTCTGTTTCCATACTGAGAGTGTACTCTTCAGTACACATAAGCGAATTCTTTGAAATGTTGACGAGTTTCCAATGCAAAATCGTGTTTATTCACGCATACCTACTCCCTGACGACATTTTTTTTAAAGGAATGTCAACTTTAATTATGCAACCTAAACCAGGAAAACTATCTATTTCAAAATTCCCTCTCAATGCTAAAGTGCGATCGCGCATACTTTGAAGTCCAAACCCAGTAGTATTTTGTGCTAAATCAAACCCAATACCGTTATCTTGAATCATTAACTCTACACTTGTTCCCGTCGTAGCTAATTCTAGTGTAACTGTTGTAGCTTGTGCATATTTACAAATGTTTGTAAATGATTCTTGAATGATTCGATAGATAGCATTATTAATTTCGATTGGAATCGGGTGAAGTAGGTTTATTCTACAAATTGGTGCAATACCAGTGGAACGATGAACATTTTCTGTAAGTCCTACAATTGACTCTTCTAAGGAGTGCGCTTGTAAGGGATGATAACGAATAGCAGAGACTGATTGACGCACATCGTATAACGATTTAGAACCTAGTTCTTTTGCCTTCACTAGGAAAGTTTGAGCTTTATCTGGGTTAGAATGCCAAAGCTTCAAAGCAGTTTCTAATTGTAAATTTAAAGCAGTGAGAGAATGCCCTAATGAATCGTGTATTTCACGAGCAATACGGTTACGTTCTTCAAGAGTAGCTTGATTTTCAATTTGCAGGGCATAATCCCGGAGTTTTTCATTGGCAATTGCTAAGTTCTCTCGACTATGCCGTTCAGATAATATCACATTCATCAATATTAAAACAAACACTAAAGATAGTCCAAATATCAACACAAAGCTTACGTGAAAAAACCAAAATCGTTCTCGTGCTATTGGTGATAAAGGAATGTGAGATAATCGATTGGCAAGTGTTATTAAAAATAAAATATAGGAAAGACCAGTCACTATTAAACGACTAGGTAACTGAAAAATTAAACAACTACGAATTACCAAAATAATGTAGAAGAAGGAAAAAAGTCTAGCAACTTTACCACCATAAGAACTAATTATTATAATTAGCAATATTTCAGCAATCGTGTAAATTATCTTATTGATGTGATTATTTTTAGGCAATCTTAAACCCATTAAACCAAAAAGAGTTAAACTAACCATTGTTAGCTCTGAGAACACAGGATTAGTGTCATGTGACGCAAATGGTATAATTGAGGTTAAGACAGTAAACCCGAATAATATCCATTCCAAATAAAGCAGAAATTTGAAAGGATGATTGTTAATTTTAATTGGATGTACCATAAGTGAGCAATGGGTAATGGGTAATGGGTGGCGGGTAATGAGTAATGGGGATGAAATTATTACCTTTATCCCAATTCCCAATCCTCAACCTCAAAAAAATTTCTGTGCAAGTTGATTTGATTATTGATTGCTTATTATAAATTTGATAGTCAAAAGAAAAAACTCTTAACTATCAATCC
>JAQYWN010000929.1 GCA_029379265.1 Rhizonema sp. NSF051 | reverse complement strand
GTTTAGAAATAGTAATCAAATATAGCACAAAAATTTATGTTCTGATGAAATTTTTGCTATTTTAAAAGCAAGAAGGGACATTTGGGGGATCGTTATCGTCCTTTTGTCATATGCCGATTGGCATAGTGGAATTTACTGTTGGAGACAGACAGCATCTACACTCGACCCTGCAAGGACATCCGAGCAGGAAAGATTGTCTTGAAAATTTAAACATAGGGTAAAAGAAAAGTTCCGCAATTACACTATAGTCAAAAATCGAGTTCACGTTCATTAAATAGAGGAGGTAGATCGCAGTGGATCCAGAAAATAAAATTTCCCCAGCTTTTGAGCCGTTCCTTGCCGAAATGGGGCAAGACGACAAGCGGGATGCAATTGTGATCTACGAAGCACCGCAAATTGAGGGTTCGCCGCCACGGGGTCGTCTGCGTGAACTCAAACAACGCCTGGAGCAACTTCAGGTTCAACGACGGGTTGCCATCAGAGCAGCTAAAGAGCTTCATGATGATTATCAAGAAGCAAGTCAAGACTTGGGTTATCGGGATGGACTGCTAGAAGTTTCTACCATTGGATCTGGTGCATTGCCAGTGGCGTCGGTTGAGGTAACTCGCAAGACCCTAGAAGCCTTAGCAGAACAGCCTAATGTCGTTGCTGTTTTACCCAATCAGAAAATTCATCTTATTCAGCCCCGAAAGGTTGATTATTCTGAATTAATTGCTTTGGAACACAAAGATAACCTCACTTGGGGATTGAAACAGCTAGGGATTCCTCGGCTATGGGAAACCACCTTGGGAGAGAATATCAACGTAGCGGTGCTTGACACTGGCGTGTATGCGGCGCACCCAGCACTTAAAGACCGAGTCAAAGAATTTGTCGTTATCGATCCGCTTGGGAGGCGGATTAATGCATCTCCAGCGTTTGATAGCGCACAGCATGGGACTCACGTTTGTGGCACCATCGCCGGCGGTAAGACCTCAAAAGGTGTTTCTATCGGCGTCGCACCGCAAGCTAATTTGTTAGTCGGTGGTGTGCTGATCGGCGATACGACATTGCGAACCTTATTGGAGGGGATTTCCTGGGCGATCGAAAAAGGAGCGGATATTATCAATATGTCCTTAGGCTTAAGCTACTACGAACCATTATTCGCTGAGGTACTTGACATCCTACTGAAGCAGTATGGTATTTTACCTGTAGTGGCGATCGGCAACGAAAACCACGGTAATACCAGCTCACCTGGCAATGCTGACAATGCCTTTAGTGTGGGTGCAATAGAAAAGCTGCCAGAAAATCAAGTAGACGTCGCTTTCTTTAGTAGCGGCGCAAGTCTTGTATTCCCAGGAGATGAACTTAGCCATTTGGTAACAAAACCTGATGTTGTTGCCCCTGGTTCTCAAATCTACTCCTGCATACCGCCGACCAAAACTCCACATGGAACCTACGAATATAACTACATGGATGGCACTTCTATGGCAACCCCGCACGTTGCAGGCATTGCTGCCCTACTAATGGCGGCTGAGCCAACAGCAGACATAACAGATATCATTGATGTTCTAAAGAAAACGGCAGCACACCCGAAGGGAAACGGTCGTCGCCCAGACAATCGTTGGGGATGGGGCTTAGTTCAACCTTTAGACGCTCTAAAAGCTCTTAGTTAAGGAGCCTCTTGGGGATTGTATCATTATGTATCAACAAAATTCATTTAAAAACAAGATCAGTTCTGAGTTTGCCTGTCGATTAAAAAATTTAGCGCCTCAACAGAAAGTGAGCGTGATCGTCTTTCTGGATGTTGATCATGCTGGAAGACGGAATAACTCGCGGTTATCGCGTGCTGAGAGAAGAGTGGCGATGGAAGCAATACGCCACTCAGCAAAGCTGGCTTTAGACTATATTCGGAAAATTATCCAGGACTTTGGCGGCAAAGAACTTGCCGATCCTGATGTGTTAGGTTCGGTTCCAATTGAAATATCGGCTGCTGGTGTTAAGGCACTAGCCGCATCTGACGCTGTCAAAGCGGTTGTGGAGGAACAAAAAATCTATCCCAACCACGAGTTCAATAGTGTTTACGTATCTGAACCAATTCAATCTGTTATTGAGGAACCAAAAATTCATCCTGACAATCTATATAATAGTGTCTACAGTCGTACTTACGATTTCTAAGTGCCGACATCAACATTTGGAGTGCTACTCTGTATAGCAATTAACCTCTCCTCACTAATTATATCAACTCTCAAGAAAGCGGTCAGCACCCGATTGGGTGATAACTTCATCAAAGCCGAACATCCAGTTAGTCTGTTGTGCCAAGGGTAACACAATGAAGAAAGGGATGCTGAAGCAGCAGAAGACTTAGGTGCCTTCGCGTTTTGGGGTGGAACTTATCAAGGGGATTGCATCATTAGTGATTGACACTAAGCTATGATGCAAAGTTCCTAGCAATTTGAACAATTTTGGCAAAACTTTCCTGACGCTGACTCGTCGAACTGCTTCGCTTTCCTCTAACTTATCAATGGCATTAGGGTAAGTAAGGAAGCGGCTAATTTGATTCAAACGCAAACGGGTATAGTTAAGCAGAATCATAACAGCATAGATGATCTGCTCTGCTGGCACCCCTCGATGAATACACAAATTTCCAATTATAGTAGATACTTTTTCTAATTGCAACCTATTCATACAACATAGATCGGCAATATACGCAATTTTATTTCCGCAAGTGGAGTTTTAATCATTTGTGCCTTGCTCCTTAATTATTTGCGCTAATAAACAAATGACGACTCTCACCAGAAAATACGTAATTTAGCTGTTTTACCGATGAGTTGCTTGATGTCTTTTTTTAGTAGCAACGACAACTAACCCACAGAATAAGATTAAAGCTAGGTTTATTGAAGGTTCGGGAGCAACAACTCTCGCTTGATTGCTCCTAACTGCTATTAATGTTAAATTAGCTGGATTATCAAAGGAACGCTGAAAAGAACCTGTAATTGAAGCTTGAGCAATTTCTTGATTTCCTTCAAAACTAAACTGTTTAAATTCATTACTTAAGGTAATAT
>JAQYWN010000928.1 GCA_029379265.1 Rhizonema sp. NSF051 | reverse complement strand
AAGTATTTTTGCTAGATATCCCACAATTTTGTAATTTATCAGGACGACAACATTATGTCAAGAAAAATATTTTATTCTCAATAAGCTCTAACTTACTTCCTTTCCAGTACACTTTTTCCGAATCACCAATTACCATACATTTAGTATGTTGCTCCCACCAACGCCAGGTTATTAGGCGTTCCCAACCCTTTGATGTTTATTTGTACAAATTTGACACAATGAGTGTATTTACGTAAGAAGATTATGAGAAGTATTGCTAATTTACTGACATCAACAGTTCTAGCCTGCTGGGTAGTGGCGATCGCAGTCCTCTCAGTACAAAATGCCCAACCAGTATCTATAAAATTTCTCACCTTCGAGTCTATTAAAATCCCGGTAGGTTTAGTGCTAGCTTTTTGTGCTGGTGTCGGGATAATTGGCATGGCACTACTACAACCCCTTTTGGAAATTGATAGTTCTGTACCGAGAAAATCTACATCAGATGATGCTGATTTTTTCGTCGATGACGATTTTTGAGATTTTAAGTTTCAGGCGTCAGCACTTTAGCACTCAGCACTCCTAAATTATCAGGATTGAGCAACTGCTCACATTCAAGTGCTGACTAAATCAAGCAGGGGTGCAGTCTTGCTGGGAGCAAGGGAGATAAAGAAAAACCCAAGGGAAATTTATTGTCCATCTCCCACCAAGCCCCTCCATTCATGGATGGGGTTTTCCCCCTGCTCACGAACCCCAGCAAGACTGCCTCTTTTTGACTGAGTGCTAAAGTGCTGACTACTATTCTGGCTGGCGACAGTACTGATTGAGCTGACTTGCTAAGGTATCCGATTGTTTGCCAGCAGTAGCGCCAACTTGTGTGAGGGATGCATCAATATTTTCTCTATCCTTTTGTATTTGTTCAGAAGCGTGTCTTGCTTCCTGGTTTACCGTGTTCGTAGAGTTAAGAGCCTGGGCTGCTTTAGCGATCGCTTGAGTGAATGTCTCAAACACATTTGCGTAACTGTTTTGGAATTCTTTAAGTTTAGGATCTTTTATATCTAAATCCTTAATATCTTTGGTAGTCGCTTCTAAATCCTTGACTAGTTGCAAGCTTGTTGTAACTTTTTTTCCTTTATTATTATCAATGAGTTCGCTGCCTTTGTTTACCACCGCAATGAGTTGCTGACATTGAGAAACTTTGCTTTGATTGCAAGCCGTTAGCATAAAAGTAATACTGAGGCTAACAGGAGCAATAATGATAGATTTACGCCAAATAGACATTAACAACCTCCAACCACCAATTAAACCCAAATCATAGTACCGAATGATTTAATGCTTTTGTTAAAAATTCTGGTAGAGCTAGATTTACCGATAACACATAAAACTTCAAAATACCCCCCTACAGGATTGTACTTTTTTCACCTATAGGTTTCATTAAAGGATTATACCCATCAAACATCAGCATTTAGTTTGTCGTCTCTAGCTACACAGCTTGTATGACTTGTTTGATGACTTCAGGTAAGAGTGAATGTTTACACAAATCACTCTATGGCTGACCTTTGAAATGCATATAGCTGAATGCTTACCAGGAAGGGATGTATGTTATCAGGTTTTTTACGTGTCTTAAATGACAGTTCCAGAAACGTTCGACGCAAAGTTATTAATATTTATGCGTTCTTAATAACTGTAAATATTTTAGTCTGGATACTTGCCATAATTGCATTCTATCACTATCCGGTTCTACTTGGCACTGCTGTCTTAGCTTACACCTTTGGTCTCCGCCATGCTGTCGATGCAGACCATATCGCCGCTATCGACAATGTCACACGCAAATTAATGCAAGAGAACAAGCGACCGGTTGCTGTTGGTTTTTTCTTTTCACTAGGTCATTCTACTGTTGTC
This sequence comes from Rhizonema sp. NSF051, assembly GCA_029379265.1. GTDB lineage: Bacteria > Cyanobacteriota > Cyanobacteriia > Cyanobacteriales > Nostocaceae > Rhizonema. The sequence goes on along the minus strand of JAQYWN010000928.1, from coordinate 1,169 downwards.
GTAGCCGCCTCTTTTGCGATCGCCTTAACTGCCGCGACTATCCAGAAGGACTTTCCCACTTTTCAAAAAATTGGTGGACTCATTGGTACTACCGTGTCTGCACTTTTCCTACTAGTCATTGCAGCGATTAATATGGTGGTTCTCTGGGATGTCTATAAGACCTTCCAAACTGTCAAGCGGGGAGGAACCTACGATGCTCAATCCTTAGATGAACTATTGAACCAACGTGGGTTGTTGGGTCGCTTTTTCCGCCCCTTGTTCCGGTTGATAGATAGCAGTTGGAAAATGTACCCTTTGGGTTTACTCTTCGGTTTAGGCTTTGATACGGCAACAGAGGTAGGGTTGTTAGGAATTTCTGCGACTCAAGCAGCTAAAGGTCTATCAATTTGGTCGATCTTACTTTTTCCAGCTTTGTTTACTGTAGGCATGTCACTGGTTGATACCACCGACGGCATCTTAATGCTTGGCGCTTACGGCTGGGCTTACGTAAAACCGATCCGCAAACTTTACTACAATCTAACGATCACTCTTGTTTCTGTACTAGTGGCTGTGATCGTTGGTGGAATTGAGGCTTTAAGTATTATTAGCGATCAGTTAGAACTGAAAGGTCCATTTTGGGATTTCATCAGCAAACTAAGTGAGAACTTTGGCACAATTGGCTACTTAATTATTGGCATATTTATATTGAGTTGGCTACTCTCGACTATCATATACAAAGTTAAGAAATATGATGAGTTGGAAGTTACCACGACTACTAGTGCCAACCGCAACAGAAATCGGGATTCATAGTAATCCTTTCACCTAGCTATAAGTCACGCCACCCACGCTCTTAAGCGTGGGGCTGAAGTTTGAACGCTTTGTCTAAGAGGCGGAGCGTCTCGTACCAGTATTTTTTGAAAATAGGTTTTATACCCACAACGCTTGTTTTTTATTGATACAAATTATATAGCAGTATTGCTGCTATCAAGCCTCTGCGATTCTTCGTAGAAAGAGCGCGTTTTGACAGTGGACAGTTGACACCAACTGTCTACTTACTTCCAAGCTAGCTTAGTTTTTCTTAATGGTTGTTGACAATAAAAGGTAAGTCAATTACCATGCTAAGGTTTATGACAGTAATTATTCTGGCTTAAATGAGAAAAAACGATAGAATATAGGTTTTGGTACAAAAT
>JAQYWN010000927.1 GCA_029379265.1 Rhizonema sp. NSF051 | reverse complement strand
GGCATTTTTAGCACCTCAACTTTTTATTTTTCCACGAAAGAGAGTTTTTCCGACTTGTAGAGGCGAACAGCCGTACCCTTCTTATTCTTCGGAGACGCTACTTGTCACGCTTGCTTAGAGAGAAGGGGTACGGGAAAGCCCTTACAAGTCAGAAACGACCATTATCCGTTGATACACAAGATATTCAATTTGTATAGTGCGTAAGTCCTATACAGGAGGGTTAGCTTGCTCTCAAGGCGACTGGCGCTTTTGGTTCTCCGGCTTGAAGTAACTGCCGCGCAAAGAAGACATTTATTGTGGTCTAAATAACTGAAAACTGCTGTAAGCTCATGAAATCCTCACTGAATTTCTTTTTCAAGGTTAGATGCTGGAAAATATTTATCTACTATCTGTCCGAAAAATAAACTTAAAACTCCAAATGAAAGACCGATGAACATAATGTTCAATTCTTTACTACCAAAACCAGTAATATTAGGCTTAATGAAAGTGAAAATGAGCGCCGACATAGCCGAGATACTACCCATAATCAAAGATAGTCTTACGCTCAATATTGAGAAGGTATAGCGTCCTGTTTGAGAAATCAGGTAGGCAACAAAAGGAATAATGACTGCCCCGACATAAGCTGAATAAAAAAGCACAATCAAATCGACGATCGCACCACCCTTTAAAGCAATAGCTAGACTCAGAAGAACGTTGACAATAACAATGAGCAGGCGATTCAAGTTGGATGCAGGCAAAATATTGAAGTCCAATACAGTCTTGGTTTGTACCCGCAAAACGCTGCTGCCCACACCTAAAGCTGGAATCAACAAAGATGCAATCAGGAAAATACCCAAAGGCTTGTCAGTTCCATGACCAATCCATGATAAAATAAAGGGGAGTACTTCTTTCCCATCAATATTTGGCGGCAAAATTCCGGCTCTGAGAGCAGCTTCAACAACTGACGAAGGCAACAAAGCGAGCAAAAACAGCGAAATTGCTGCAATGATACAACCTTGATACACACTCCGCACATCTTTAGCTTGGATCAGAAATTGCTGATATCTCATATCAATAAGTAGCAGCAATACTGTTGACAGCGTTATGCCTATTCTTGAGGGTAAACTGATTTGTTCAAGTGAGGTAGCAAACTCTAAGGGCGATCGCAAATAGTCAGGTACACCGTGCAAGATCCACAATCCATAAAGCAGAGCCAAGAAATTCAGAACTAGTAAAGAGCGAAATATCCAGCTAACTTTCTCCACTGGTAGCAGAGAAATAATCGCAAACAAGATAGCCGTAACAACCATGCCTGCTAGCGTTGGTATTCCCAACACTTTCAGGATGAAAGCTCCACAAATGATCTGAACAGCTCCAATGCCAATGAGCGAAGCCCAAGACATTAATCCTACCAGGAGTTGCACTCCTTTGCCATAGCTCAAACCGAGTAAAGTCCAGATTTGCTTTTCTTGAGTCCAATAAAACTTTGCCAATCCTAAAAGAGCGATCGTACCCAAGCTCAGAGAGATCGCGTAGAGACTGCCTGCAGCACCTAATGTCAATGATTGCTCGGCGGTTCCTAGGAGAAACCCCAAGCCGTAATGTGCAGACACTAGTACAGCAGCTAGCGAGAAGGCACCCAATCTTCGGTTATTAGCCATATTCAAATGAAAACAGAATATCTGCTACTACCAATTTTGACAGTGATGCTTGCTAATGAAAATATAATTTATAATTGCTGAACTTTAGTAAAAATCGGAGTCAATCGTTCGTCTGCAAAAGCAAGGAAATTTGGGGATTTTTGTGTTAATAAGCCATTTTATTTTTGAAACCCACTTTTAGCAAGAGTTTCAGACCATGCATGGCGGCTCATATCACGCTCGCTACTTTCCCTCTTACCTGTAGCTATGTTTGAATTTACTGAGTTACGTCACTTGTTTTCAGACATTGCTCCTATATCATCTTCCATTTTTGCTGATACACTCCTTCCTCTGTGATTTCATATTTATTAGGACTTACGCACTGTACAATAAAAACATACTGTATGTAACTTAATTTAGTCGTTCCAGAATGAGTGAGAATTACTGCCACACATCTGGTGATACGGCTTAAGCCGTTGCCAAGGGCATCGCTAAAAGATTATTGAACAATCAGGTTTGAATGCCTGAAACCCATACTCCATATAATGATATGAAAGCTAATTGACTTGAGTAATCTTCGCCGAACTGATGTGCCATCGACGCTGTTGTGCGGTTGAGCCAGGAACGTTATTCACACGTCGCAGCACATAGCTGCCGCGAAATGACTGCCGAGTTCCATTTTTGGTAGTGGCAGTAATGCTAACTGGAATCTCAATATTGAGAGAGCCTGCTGCACCATCTATTTCGCCTGGTTTTCCAATCTTTACAGTGGTGGTTTTGGTGTTGGCAAAACCTTGTTTAAACTGCTCAAAGGACTGCTGAGTGGCACCGGATAAAATTGAGTAAGCTTGCTTATAGTCTCGACGATTGATTGCGCTGTAGTAGTCACGAATGACTTGAACTGCGTCAGACTCAGACGGCTGAACACTAGCAATTAAAGTACTTGCAGATAATGGGACATTGGCAGCAGATAACTGTGAATTGGCGGTAGTGCTATAGGATGTTATGGCAATCCCCAACAGTATTCCCCCAACAGTCATTCGGTGTTGTTTTAACCAGGTAGATAAAGAAAAGTTCATCATTGTTAGTGTTTAAGTGTTAGGTAATCATCTTGCTTTGCTACGGTTTTATATATGTAAGCATTCACAACTTATGCACCAAATCTTTAAAAGTGCAATCCAAATAGTAAGTGCCTGGGGAACTAATGGGACTTAGACAAAAAATAGACAGAAAAGAACCTCAAATGTGTATACACGGAGACGTTGACATCGTCTTAGCTGATTTGTTAATATATCTGGGTTTCAGACATTTTTAGATATTTGGTGTATTTCCGTTGCCCTGTAAAGTTTTGAGGCTTATTTCTTTATCAAAAATGTTTAAGTCCTGCTAAGAATCTGTCTCTATACACATCT
>JAQYWN010000926.1 GCA_029379265.1 Rhizonema sp. NSF051 | reverse complement strand
AGATGTGTATAAAGAGACAGATTTTTATCCGTAAAAATTAAGTATTTGAGCAAACTTAAACTACTCAATCGAACCGTATTGAGTGTAGAGACACAAAATTTCACGTCTCTAGAAGGGTTGACTTTGGTAAAGTGAACTTAAAGGGATTTTAATCACAAATTCTGTCCCTTGTCCCGGAGCAGAGACATAGCTAAGGTGTCCACCATGTTTTTCGACTATAATCTGGTAGCTTACTGATAGCCCTAATCCAGTACCTTTACCTGTAGGTTTAGTGGTAAAAAATGGGTCGAATAACTTTGAGCGCACTTCTTCATTCATTCCCGAACCGTTATCGGCTATAGTTATGGCTACCCATTTTTCCTCAACGACCTCAGTACAAATACGAATCTGAGGAACTATCATTTGCCCTTTGTCATTTGTCCTTTTATTACAGTTATTTCCTAATGACAAATGACTAAAGAGAAATGTCTCTTCAAGAGCATCAATAGCATTATTGATGACATTCATAAACACTTGGTTGAGTTGACTTGGATAGCAAGTCACATTCGGCAGTTGTCCATATTCTTTGATAACTGTGATTTCTAGACAGTTGTGTGTAGCTTGCAAACGGTGTTTTAAAATCATGAGAGTACTGTCAATTCCCTCGTGGATATTGACTTTTTTCAGATCGGCTTCATCAAGACGAGAGAAGTTTCGTAGAGATATAACAATGTCTCGAATGCGTTCTGTTCCTACACTCATTGAATGAAGAAGTTTATTCAGGTCTTGCAGTATAAAATCCAAGTCTAAGACTTCTATTTGCTCTTGTATTTCTTGAGGAGGATTTGGATAGTATTGTAGATAAAGCTGCACCAAATTCAATAAATTATGAGTGTATTGCTGGGTGTATACGAGATTGCCTTGGATAAAGTTTATGGGGTTATTGATTTCATGAGCAACACCAGCAACCATCTGACCTAAGCTGGACATTTTTTCAGTTTGAATAAGTTTAGTTTGGGCGAGTTGCAGTTCAGCTAGTGTTTTTTTGAGGGCATTTGTACGTTCCTCAACTCGGCATTCTAAAGCTTCATTAGCTTTTGATAGTTCTTCTTCTACCTGTTTGCGTCTAGCAACTTCTTTTGCTAACTCATCTATTTTTTTGTTGAGTAAGATAAAATTACTACTGGCGATCGCTTTATTTTCCAAGCGTAAGAGAATCAAAGTTGACGTTTCAGGAGACCAAGGTTGAATGACTGCTCCTTGACAACGAAACATTAATGTTTGTCCATTATTCTTGCTTAAAGTGAAAGAACCAAGAACCATTGCTCTGCTTCTTGAACATGCTTGTATGTAATTTTCAATTTTGTTGGCAGGCTCTGTTAAAATCTCAAAGAGCGTTCTCCCTTGGAGTTCCTTCCAGCGTAACCCTAGCATACCTACGACCGATTGATTGATTGCTAATATCTCACCCTTACCATCTACTAAGAGCAAAGGTTCTGGCAAAACTCTAGCAAGTTCAAGAAATTGTTCCGGAGTCATATGGTCGATTGTGTAAGAATTTGACTACCGTTGCAGATATGCTTTAAGTTTAGATCGAGAAATCAGCTGATTACTGAAGATTTTACAGAGCTAGAGTAAGAATCCTTAGACTGCTATAAAGGTACTTGAGCAACTAAGAATCCCACTTGCTTCCAGGCGTAAGATTGTCAAACGACTTATATTCCACCGAAATATTCTCGACCTGCGGCATCTTCTGATTCTTCTGTGGTTTTTAAGTAGACAACCACTTTGCATCGACTATCCCCTTGTGCCAGAGTTTCTTGCAACTCTACCTTCGCATATCCCAGATTATCAGCAGCAATAGTCCCAAAAACATTTGAAGTCATCATACACATAGCAGGGCGATCGCTCACATGTTCAGCAAATGGACACACGCGGTTGCCAAAGACAATCTTTTCATCGTTTTCCTCAATAATGTAAAAACCTCCTTGAATTCTTCTCTTTAAATCAACTAAGACATCAGCAACTTGCTGGCGGGAAAGGTTTGAGACTTCCAAGCCAGATCTGTAATCTTGGTTTATCTGCCTACCCATATTTTGACCAACTACGCTAATAAATCCTGAGGCTTCTTGTAAGCCAACCACATCTTGTAAAGTGCCTGACAATTCTCTAATCAATGTTCGTAAAAACAAATCACGTTCCAAAGGAACATTGAGAGTATCTACCGAGTGGTTAAGAGACGTGTTCATAAATCTTGAAACCATAGTTATTTAACTACGATTCTAGTGTTCCCTGAAGTTCATCTCAAGTAACAGATTTACCTCTCATGTGAAATCTGGTTGACAGCAGTGTTCACATAGATGAACTACACCGTTTGTAAGGGTGTTGACCTTCAGGGGTTCCCGTAGGGTACGGTACCGAAAGCCTCTATGACTGTAGTCTATTTATCTGAAAACTACTGTAATTATATAGCTGTCGTAAAGTTAGTACAGGTATAACTTCTCTCTCCCATTTACGAGCAACATAAATATAATATCTGTCACCTAAGCCGTTAGGACCACGCATTAATCGACACAAAAGCCGCAACACTCCCCCTTAAGGTAGCCATCTTCGCAGCCCTTTTCTCCCGAAGGGGTTACTTCAGGATGAAGACGCTACAGGTGAACAACTCGATTCGCATAAACAGTTGCGCGGCGCAGTACTGGTTTTTCCCTCAAGTAGTCAACGGTAGATGCCTTCAACCGCGTACATAGTGAATTGATTTTTGTCCTAAGTTTCTTGTCTGTTCCTACAAATCATTATTTGTTCGTAATTGCGCTTTAACGCAACTACGAACAAATATAGGAATTTTACATTTCGTTACAGAGTTTTGTTTTTTATTGCCGACTTACTTAAGCTTGGTGATACAGAAGCTTGAGAAGAGCGTCAACGGGCTTAACTTTCACATCTGGTAATCTGTCTAATTTTCCTAAAGGATGCCTTTGATAGCCATTCTTTTTTGCTAATTATCAAAAAATTCCTCTGTTTAAGTATATAATACACTGCTTTAGTAC
>JAQYWN010000925.1 GCA_029379265.1 Rhizonema sp. NSF051 | reverse complement strand
AAGTTAGGTTTAATTGTGCCTACTTATCAAAGAGAGGTAGAGGGCAGAAGGTAAATTTATGAGAAAATCACTCTTAGGTATGAGAGGAACGCCAGAAATGAATACCTAATTGACAGCTATATTCAGGTAATGTTCAACTCAGAAAATCGTACAGATGAATATTACAAGATTTAACACTGGGGTTTAAAGCGAATCACCTCAAGTACTTCAAGCTTTTGAAGACTACTGGCGGCTTGAATAAAAAGTATTTATCCGGAATCACATCCTGTGGATTTGTAGTTTTGTCGTGTAGTACCTTTTCCTTTCGGGCCACTACACCTAGAATCTTTACAGAGTAAGGATTAAAGAGCGAACGTACAGTTCACACGGATCTCGGCTCGACCCCATATAGGATATACATCAGTATATATCTTTTTTTTGCGGTAGCGTTTGGGACTCTTTTGAGCATTTATTAGTATATTAATAAGCAGCTAGTTAGCCGGAGCAATGGGAAAAATGAATTATTCTACCAATCTTGATTTTGCTTTAACAACCGCGAACTTTTAATAGGAAAAATCACATGGATTTGTCAGTTTTAGGGGCTACGAATACTCCATTATCTAATGCTGCTGTATTTGCGGACAATGTGCAAAATGCTATAATTCCCCAAAGCGATTGATGAACTGCAAGCAGACTTAAGTCCCCCCAGACTTTAGCACTGCTACCAGTCAAGTACTTCCACAATACCTCCAGAAATTGTGGAGCAAAACTATCAGTTCATCAAACGATTGGTTGAGTTGTCGGTTTCGGCTTTAGCACAACAAGACAAACTTTGATAGGTTTTGAGGCAATCAACATAATTCTGCTGCCATAATCTAGCTTGCTCTTGAGAGCGATCGCCTACATAGTTTTCCATAACTGTTATGATTTGTAGTTTCCGACGTGTACAGATACATTCCAATTTATCAGTTACAAAAAATGTAGCAAACTTAACTAGATTTACCAATATAAAAGCATGTCTTTGAAGTAATCTGATTTCTCATTCAAGACTTTTGATGCTTTTGCCTTTTCGATTCCCTATATGTCTAATATAGCATACATATTGCCAATTTACTTGCCCTCAACTTTTTTTTATATTTGCTTATATTTAGCTGTGGACAATCTTTTTTTACGGCTAGAGAAGCTCATGTAAAATTATTCAATATTCCTGCAATTTTCAACTCTACTTTGAAAAGTATAATAATTTTCTTTTGTAATTCAAAGTAAAAAAAAAAGCCTGAATTGCAGGCTTTCGGGCAATTCCAAGTAGGGGTAGTTCACACAGTTGCTACCACATCGCCAGTTTTACTGGTATCGTAACCGCCAAGAACTTCTAATTGTGAGTGAACCAACCGATGTCCCAAAGTACTGAGCAACTGCTGCACTGGTGCTTCTTCTAAATATTCCTTGAGAATCACTAAATCGTAGCGCGAGGAATGCAGAGGAATAAATTCCAGCCCATAGCTAGCAGCTACTGATGCCGTGCTAATACCCACATCCGCAATTCCTGTGAATACGGCTTCAGCAACATGATGGTGGCTGTTGACAATTCTGTCAAATCCTTTGACAGCCTGGAACGGTATTTGCTTCTTTTGAAGAGTTCGTTCCAAAAGCATTCGACTGCCGGCACCGAGTTCACGGTTGACAATGCTTGCTTTCGCTTCCACCACATCGCTAACAGTTTTGATTCCCATTGGGTTACCTGGTTGTATTATCAGTCCCTCCTCCCAGACACCAAGAGTAATCAAAACGGCTGCCCTTTCGTTTAAAACTTTACGGACAAAGGGAGTATTATGTTCTCCAGTCTCGGGATCATACAGGTGCATCCCTGCGATGTGAGCTTCACCTCGGCATAGACTGTGCAGTGCCGCCATGCTATTGGCGAAGTTATACTGGACTCTCAACTGCGGATGCCAACGTTCGGTAGTTCGCCCCCACAAGGAAATCACGGGCGCACAGCCAGCAATCACGACAGTGTTTTGAAGTGCATCTATGTTATCATATAGCAGCTTAACGACGACTTTATTTTTACCTACTTGCTGATCACGCTCTGGGTACCCAGGAGTATTTCCTTCTCCTGCGTTCATGCGATCGCTCTTGGGTAACGTCCGTTTGGCGGGACGCAACCCCTCTGATTGAATCGGACAAAGCTCTTGATCCAATGTCTCGGCCTCCACACTTAAGAGCCGAGCGTTTCTCGGACTCAGTGTTTGAGCCGGAGCAACTGCCTCACCATCAGCCGGAATCATTTCTAAGCGAAAAGCATCCTGACCTACTAATGGATATGCGATCCATTGTCCACCAACCCGTGCTAAACTAACTCGTATCTGTTGGTTGCAGGGAACAGATTTGGCAAGAGTTGCTTCCACTTCTTGTAAATCCTGAGCGAACCAGAAGAGATCCTCGACTTGACAGCCAAGTGCTTTGGCTAAGTGAAGTGTTATGGTAACTGAAGGAGCATATTGTCCCGACTCTACACCACTAATCGTCTGACGGGTAACTCCAGCTAGTTTCGCCAAATCTTGCTGACTCATGCCCAAGCGGGTTCTGATTGACTTTAAGTTGTTGCGAAGTTGACTATCCTGCTTCATTTGGTTGTAGCTTTGCGTTACAAAAAGTCATTGCGTATTTAACCATCTATGCTATAGCAAAAGTGCAGTTTTCTACCAAACCTTATTTTTCATTCAATACGTGGTACAAGGAGACAGAAGAGAAATATCTATACGCGGATTAGATTTAAACCTATTTCTAAGTATCTGGTTATTTCTGTCACTCTCTTTCAGTGGTGCGTTCAAGGTAGTCTTGCTGGGTGAAAGAGGGTTTTAACGTTTTGCACAGATATCTTTTTTTGCTGACCGAAGAGGCAGGGGAGCTCTTAGCTGTCTTGCTGGGGGAAAAGATTCTGGAATTCCCCTGGCTATTGGGTTTCAAGCCCCTCCATTTATGGATGGAGAACAACAAAAATGTCTGCACGCTCCACGTAAGTAGGTGGGCGTAAATAAACCTAAAATGGTTTGTTGCTGTTAAGAGCGCTAAAGCGCTACTACGAGCAAATTCTG
>JAQYWN010000096.1 GCA_029379265.1 Rhizonema sp. NSF051 | reverse complement strand
CATATATTTTTTGCAGTGAATCAAGTAAAATATATGACACTTATGTTGCTGTTACACATCTAGTAAAGTGTTTTAATAGTTGAGTAATTTATTGAAACTCATTAACTTCTTTAATCATGAAATTATTCGGTTTCAACCAAAAGAAAAAGAAGGAACAAAGTATGAGTAAAAAAGCGAGTCCTATACCTGCGGTTGATTTAGTGATCGTCATCGATACAAGTCCTTCGATGAAAGATGAAGCACAGGCGCTCAGTGATGCGACAGCAGGAGCCCTCGCCAAAGCAAAATCAAGTTGTCCAGCAGACTTAAAAGTGGTTTGGTTGGGTATAGAAGGGACGTGGAAAGGTACAAACTTCGACACCTCGCTTAGAGCTTACCTGACACAAAAGCTAAAGGTAGCTGAATCCAAACTTCGAGGAAGAAAAAGAGGAGAACTATCGAATGCAGGAGCGCAAGAAGATGCAGCCCGAGCGATTGAAGATATCTCAGATTACTTTGATTGGCGAGACGGTGCAACACGCGCAATTTTTTACCTCGGCGATGAAGCACTCGAAGGAGGAGGAGATAAAACAGAGTCAAAGGATATTTTAGCGGCTAATGTGGCGATCCAAAAAGCCCAAGCACAAGGAGTGACAGTTCACACCTATTTTGGAACTTCTAAAAGCAAGCATGTTGAAGGAATCAAAAGTGAATACGCCAGAGTGTCCACCTCAACAGGTGGACAATTTTTTACAGATAAAGATGCGATCTCTGGTTTTGGTGCAGTTTTAGAAAAAGTGATCTGTGGCAGTCGCACAGCTAAAACCATAAAGCTTAAACCAGGATCAGTTTATATCCAAGATTTTGTCGCTAATGAATTCAGCAAACTTTATACTCTGGATTTAACCACTAGGATCGCGACTCTGATTGGCGAGGTTGTCACAGAAGTTTCTGACATTGCTTTTGTCGGTTCGGAACTCTATGGACTAGATCGCGAAGGCGACAAGACGAAGCTCGTCAAAATTAACTTGATCACAGGTGATGCCACACTCATAGGTAATATCGGTCATGCGTGTGCAGGTTTAGCGTTTAATTTCCAGCGTCAAATCCTCTACGCCACAACAGCAAAACAACTGATTGCGCTCGATATTGAAACAGGCAAAGGTACACCATTCGTAACGGTAGCCGATGAAAACTACAACTGTGGCGAAGTAGCCTTTGATGCAGATGGCAAAGCTTATATTACCTTAATCGGTTACGACAAGAAGAAGTTACTAGCCGAGTGCAATTTAGAGAATAAAAAAGTCCGAATCATAGGTAATACGGGCTTTCCGGATCTAACAAGTCTGCAATTTGTTGGAGATGTTCTCTATGGTGTGACAGGCAACTTCTTTAAGCTAGGTAAAGACGGTCAATTAATCCGTATTAATACGGAAACTGGGCAAGGAACTTTAGTGGGCGTCACTGATCCTATCCGTCGTTGGGCAGGGATGAGTATTTATGAACCATCTCGGGTAGTGAAAACACAAATTACCCCAGCCGTGAGTACTGAACAAAAATCAGTATCCACAAAAGAAGAACAAGAAATCACCCCAGTCGTGAGCGCTGAGCAAAAATCAGTGACCACAAAAGAAGAAAAAATTGAGAGAGTGACACCAGCAATCGTTTCTCAAGAAAGCAAAACTATCAAGGAGCAAGGTATGAGCATTTTAACCATTGATACCAAAAACAATTGTTACGTGATCGCTCCCGACCAAATGAATCATCTGCAACAAAATGTAGCTAATTCATTTACTTTAGAGAAAGGTACTTTTGAAATAAAAATTAGTAAGGGTAGCTACAGTTTTGCTAAAGCAAAAACTGGAGAGCCTTTCGTTTTGCTGTGGATATATGGGTTAAATGGAAACAGTTTTACCAATCAAAACACGGGTTTAGAAGTCGGAGCAACGTGGACTACATTAAATGGATATAATGATAGTTTTAAGTTGCAAGTAAAAAACAAAGTCGTTCTTTGTGCTTTATTCTTTGATGTGAATAAGAATGAGAACAGTGGTTCAGTCGATCTATTAATAACCAGTAATAAGCAATTCTTTAATCCTCTGACGTTAACAGTAGATAGCAAGCGAAATTGTTATGTGCTAGATGAAAATCAATTATCATCGTTGAAGCAATCAGAGACAAACTTCATTGAATTAAATCCCGGTAACTATCGCCTCAAAATCCGCTCTGGGGATGCTACATATTGGTCAGATAACAAGAAGTTTAACATAGAACCTTGGGCATTAATTTGGGTCAAGGGCGGCAAGTTTATTACAAAACTAACAGGCGTTGAAGTAGAAGAAACTTGGTGTTCACTCAATGGACTCAAAGATGAAGTCATCTTAGAAGTAAAAGAAAAAACGACTTTATTCGGTTTATTTGTTGATACCTTCAAGGACGATAACTCTGGGCAAATTATTGTAGCAATAGAGTCAGTTTCAGCCGCCGAACTAACTCAGAATAAGAAAAAGCAACACAAGCAAGAAACAACGAATACGACTACGACTACAACCACAACCGTAACCAACATAGGACGTGCAGATGAATCTGTAAGTCGTGGTGAAGTAGTGGGTGCGAGTAGTTCTAGTAGTTCTAGTAGTTCTAGTAGTTCTAGTAGTTCTAGTAGTTCGATGCAGTTCAGCTTCAATTTTAACGACGACGAATTTAAGAAGAAATGGGAAGAACAGTTACAGCAGATTAATACATCAATGTCGGTGGTAGAGCAAGGCGAGGTGACGCTAGAGGCAAAGTATTGGGATCAGCTCGAACAATGGCTTCTGAAAAGCTACGAGAAGCACTTCAAGAGTCTGGCTATAGAAGTGGCGAAAGTCAGATTCACCATGGATGCTTATACGCAGCAGATGGAGTTTAGTCTCAACCAGCAGTTACAAAACTGGTCAGGCTACTTAGACAAACTTCTGGAAGATAGAATCAACGTTGAGATCACCAAGAAAATCAACCAGCAGATTAACCAGCAAATCGACGCATCGTTAGAGCAAAAGATACGTAACAACGTTGAATTGATTATCAATAATGTTGTCAACAAGCCGGAACTCAATTCTTACATCGAGCGGCATGTAGATCGCCAACTTGACTCAACCTTCGAGCAGAAGGTACGTAACAACGTTGGATTAATCATCAACAACATTGTCAACAAGCCGGAACTAAACTCTTACATCGACCGACATGTGACGAGCCAAATCGACTCACTATTCGAGCAAAAGGTGCGTAACAACGTCGAAGTTATTATTAATAACCTTGTCAACAAGCCGCAACTCAATCAGTACATTGAGCAACATGTGACGAGGCAAATCGACTCTTCTTTGGAGCAAACGGTACGTAATAACATCAACTTAATTACTCAGAATATTGTCAATGATAATACTGATCTAAATCAGTACGTCAACCAGCAAATAGACTTGACTTACTCGCAAAAAATCCAAAATAACTTGAGCGAGATAACTCGTCACATTGTGACTGACAATGAGCAACTCAACTCTTACGTCGATCAGCGTTTACAGCAGACGGTGATCAACAACACGGAAGTCCATAACTCGATTGTGAACGTGGTCGTCAACAGTCATGAAATTAACGCTAAGCTCGATCACCTGCGCAATGACTGGAATCAGACCTTCATCAGTCTAGCCACACAGCATGTGGATCAACTGATTGATACGATCATCAGCACAGAAACATTCAACAGCGCTGTGACTCAAAGGATTGTCAATAACAATGCACAGATCAATCAATACGTGAATGAGCAAATTGACAACTCTTACGAGCAGAAAATTCAAAATAACTTGAACCTGATTACACGCCACATTGTGAATAACAATGAGCAACTCAACTCTTACATCGACCAGCGCTCTGAGCAGACGGTGATTAACAATCCGGCAGTCAATCAGGCGATTGTCAACCTGGTAACCAACAGTACGGAAATTAACAGCAAAATAGAAAACCTGCGTAACGAATGGCCTCAGACATTCATTCCTCTGGCAAAACAGCATGTAGATCAACTGATTGATACGATCATCAGCACAGAGACATTCAACAGTGCTGTGACTCAAAAGATTGTCAATAACAATGCACAGCTCAATCAATACGTGAATGAGCAAATTGACAACTCTTACGAGCAGAAGATTCAGAATAACTTGAACCTGATTACGCGCAACATTGTGAATAACAATGAGGAGTTAAGCCAGTACATCGACCAGCGCTTACAGCAGACTGTGATTAACAACAAGACAGTCAATGACTCTATAGTGAACCTGGTAACCAACAGTACGGAAATTAATAGTAAAATCGATCACCTGCGTAACGAATGGAATCAGACATTTACAAGTCTGGCGACTCAGCATGTCGAGCAACTGCTTGAGATCATCTCCGGCACACAGACATTCAACAGCATCATAACTCAGAAGATTGTCAATAACAATCCAGACTTCAATCAATACGTGAATGAGCAAATTGACAACTCTTACGAGCAGAAGATTCAGAATAACTTGAACCTGATTACGCGCAACATTGTAAATAATAATGAGGAGTTAAGCCAGTACATCGACCAACGCTTACAGCAAACTGTCATTAACAACAAGACAGTTAATCAAGAGATTGTCAACCTGGTGACCAACAGTACGGAAATTAACGGTAGAATCGATCACCTGCGTAATGAATGGAATCAGACATTTACAAGTCTTGTAACTCAGCACGTTGACCAACTGATTGAGATTATCTCTGGCGCACAGACATTCAACCGCATCATGACTCAGAAGATTGTTAATAACAATCCAGAGTTCAATCAATACGTCAGCGAGCAAATTGACAACACTTACGAGCAGAAGATTCAAAATAACTTGAACCTGATTACACGCAATATTGTCAATAACAATGAGGAGTTAAGCCAGTACATCGACCAACGCTTACAGCAAACTGTGATTCACAATACGGCAGTCAATAATGAGATTGTCAACCTGGTCACCAACAGTACGGAAATTAACAATAGGATCAATAACGTCTACAGAGATATTGACGTCAAGATTGAGAACGTCCGTAATGAGTGGAATCGCACATTTATTAGTCTAGTGACACAGCACGTCGAGCAACTGGTTCGGATACTCGGCGACACAGATGCATTCAACATCCAGATCGCCAACTCGGTCAATATCAAGGTGGACGAACTTCTCAACCAGATCGTGAGAATTAAGAGCGAAATGACTGCAATCATGAACACTGCAGATAGACATCTCTATGAGTGGACTTTGGGAGAACTGATGGCCATCAAAGGCTGCTTAACTGATCGTCAGGTTCTTGTGGAGCAGATAGTCACTTTCACCACTGAACTCAGAGGCAAGCTCGATTCCACTAACTGTGTGGACATCAACTCTTTCCAGCCTTTCAAACCTCTCTCCCTTGAGCAGAGGCAACCCTCATCCGTAAAACCCCAGCAACTACCTGGAAGCTAAAGCAAGAGAATTACATCCACTTGCTTTCCGGATGCAGACAAAGAGGAAATGATTAGCTCTGCCTGAAAACAAACTGACTGCCAAACAAATGTTTGGCAGTTTATGCAATAGCCAGTCATAAATAAGCAGCAACCACATTATACATCTCCAGAAATAATATGATGTCCGTTAAATCACCCAAAAGAAACAAACCATTTTGCTTGCAAAAATGGTAAAAAGATACATTTTTGACGGGTATGGTTTAAAAACGAATTAAAGTTAATTTAGCGGACATTGTATGATATATGGACCAACAGCCGTACCGCCTCAATCTTTGGTTTTGACGAACGCATAATTAGTTTTTGGAGATGTTTAATACTCATAAAGTCGTAAAATACACCTTGCTTGAAGGTGGATTACACAAATATCAAAACGGTATTTGCGTTCGTCCCTGTTTAAAACAAAAGCACTGTTATTTATGTCAAATAAGATGTTTCCCCATAAAAAACACTCTAGTCTGACGAAGATGCAGCTTTCGGTGGTAGTGCTATCCTTAACTGCTACTCAATCGCTGCTCGGATCTTTCCCATTGACTCGAGTTGAACCTGTTTTTGCCCAATCTAGTAGTCCAAGTCCAAGTCCATCTTTCCCACTTCCTCAGTCGCTCCCTCAAGGGACAACAGTGAAAGTGGATGGTTCCAGCAGTATGAGGGTGATTAACTCAGCCCTTAGTCAACGGTTTGAACAAAAGTATCCCGGCACTAAAATTGAACTGGCAACAGGTGGAAGCGATCAAGCATTAACGGCACTACAGCGAGGAGACATCAATGTGGCGGCCATAGGACGTCCACTCACTGCTCAGGAGAAGGCACAGGGACTCGTATTCGTTCCTGTAAGTCGGGAGAAGATCGCCATAATCGAAGGGAAGGACAATCCATTTCAGCAAGATCTCTCTTTCGAGCAGTTTGCGAAAATGTTTCGCGGTGAGATAACGGACTGGTCAGCTTTAAAAGGCCCGCCTGGTAAGATTCGATTTATTGATCATCCGATTGACGGCGACACTCGGCGATCGCTCTCTACCTATGATATTTTCAAAAAAGCCCCGTTTCAGAGTGGTGCAAACACAACTCGCCTAGCCCAAGATGACACCACAAGCATTGTTTCGGCGCTTGGTAAAGATGGAATTAGTTATGCGATCGCCGATCAGGTGCTGGATTTGCCGAATGTCCGGGTGATCCCGATGCACAAAACCTTGCCTTCAGATCCTCGTTATCCATACTCCCAACCGAGGGGCTATGTCTACCGTGCCCAAAGTACGACTCCCGGATTACTTGCTTTCTTGGGCTTTGTCACTTCTTCCCCAGGAAAGGAAATTGTTGCAGTTGCCAAACAGCAGGAAACTGAAGCCGTGCGTCAATCGACAGCAAATCCTCCTTTGCCCATACCGAATGCTCAGACGGGGCTGGTACAGACATCTACGAAGAATGAAAATAGCGGATTTCCCTGGTGGCTTCTGTTGCTGATCGCAATTCCCTATCTGCTGTTCTTGTGGTTGTTTCTGATGCGACGTCGAGATCGTCGCTCTATCGCCACAGAAGATACGGTGAATCTCAAAAGTGCTCGTCAAAACCGAGAAATTGCCGCTATATTGTTGCCGCAACTCCAAACAGATATTGCAGAGCGTATCGATTCAATTTTGGTTCTCAAAATGGCTGAGCAAACCCGAGAGATTACCAATTTAGTATTGCAGCAACTCCAAACATATCTTGATCCACGTATTGAGTCGATTATGAATCTGAAAATGGCTCATCAAACCCAGCAGATTGGCGCTTTGGTGTTGCAGCAGAGCCAAACAGATCTTGATTCGCGTATTGAGTCGATTATGAATCTGAAAATGGCTGCACAAACCCAGCAGATTACCAGTTTGGTGTTGCAGCAAACAGATCTTAATCCGCGTATTGAGTCGATTATGAATCTGAAAATGGCTGCACAAACCCAACAGATTACCAGTTTGGTGTTGCAGCAGATGCAAACAAATCTTGATCAGCGCATTAATGTTGACTCAATCAAAACAGCTATTTTTTCTGATCTGAAAAAACAGCAATTTTACCTTGAGATGCATTCTCTCAAAGCCGAACTCGAAAACTTTTATGCCCGTTTAGAACAGTTTGAAACTCAGTTGTACTCACGAATTAATCAACGAGACACAGAGTTTTATAATTGGACTCACTCGCAACTCCTCACTCTCCAAGGCTGTTTAACAGATCGCCAAGCTCTGATTGAACAGTTCGAGTCTCTGAGCATTCGACTTAAAACTGAACTGGATAATGTGGCGTGTGTTAACCCTAATAGCTTTACTCCTTGGGTGGGAATCGGAGTACAACCGCAACTGTCACCCGTGCAACCACTGCATCTGCCAGAACGCTAAAGTGCGAGAATTACATTTAGTACACGGGGCACGGAAATAAGGATACCGTGTTGGATCGTAGATCTACTTGCTACATCGAAGCGATTACAGAGAAGCTTAAAAAGTGAACAAGTGACGGTAGTTTACTCCGGTTGACTCCGTTATTTGGCTACTCTGCTCAATGATTTACAAACAAAATATAGGCTCTGAGTTGCGATCTCATAATGCTAAGACCACACGAGAAACAAGTCACAACCTTATTATATTAGCTATTAGCCCGGAATTTATTTTCGGGCTTTACACAAGTGATCGCTTTGGATGTGACAATAATTCAGAAATTGAATATTCCTGGTGAAAAATAGTGATATCATATCCGTCGAATCACTTATGCGGAAAAGAACCCCACCCCCAACCCCTCCCCGCTTGCGGGGAGGGGAGACAAAGTGCACCGAAAAGCGGGGTGGGGTTAAACAAGAATTAAGGTCAATTTGACGGACTTGATATGAAAGCGAAAAGTTGGTCTTGGTGGATAAAAATCGCCATCTTAGTGTTTGTCAGTAGTACATCGGCTGTTTTGAGTCGAAAAGTATCCGCACAGATTGTGCCTGATGCTACTTTGGGCAGAGAACGTTCCCAAGTCACGCCTCAAGGTGTGAGAGACTTAATTACAGGGGGAGCAATTCGAGATACCACTCTGTTCCATAGTTTTCGCGAATTCAATGTCAACAACGGACAGCAAGTTTATTTTGCTCCTGCCAATGGCATTACCAATATCTTTACTCGCGTGAGTGGAAGTAATATCTCACGGATATTCGGCACCTTAGGAGTCAATGGTGGAGCGAATCTATTTTTCATGAATCCCAACGGCATTATTTTTGGTCCCAATGCAAGACTAGATCTACGCGGCTCGTTCACTGCCACTACAGCAAGGAGTGTTAATTTTGACAAATATACTTTCAGTGCCACTAACCCAACAACGCCGCCGCTACTGAAGATTAATGTGACTCCGGGTTTACAGTATGGCGAGATCGCTCCTAACGGACAAATTCGCAACGAAGGGAATTTATCCGTTGGACAAGATTTGAATCTGATTGGTGGCAATTTGAATTTGCAAGGTCAACTCAGAGCAGGTGAAAATTTAAATGTAGTCGGTAATACTGTTACTATACGAGATAATACGACTAAACCATTCATTGCCACAGCAGGCAGTAACTTGGTCTTACAAGGAAATCAAAAGCTGGATATCTTTGTGCTGAATCATCCCAACAGTGGTTTATTAACCAGTATCGCCCTAACCCTAATTTGCCGGGAGATATTCAAATTAACGGCACAATAGTGACAGGAGGGGGAGCCGTGAATATTGACTCCAAAGGCAGTATTATTAGCAATGGTTCAATTGACACAAGTGCGACTAAGGTTAATGGGCAATATTTGGGCAATGGTGAAGATGTGAGGTTATTAGCGAATGGGTTCATCACCTTCAACTCAAGCAGTGGCATCGGCATCAACTCAGTCGGTTTACTGGGAGGAAATATTACACTCACGAGTAATGGAGATATTTCATTCAACAATGCTGATATCAACAGCGATAACTTTACCAATGTACCAGGTAAAACTGGTGGTGATATTAACGTGACTGCTAGCTCCGTTTTTCTTAGTAATGACTCAGACTGGCAAGCGCGAACTTTTGGAGCGGGGAATGCAGGTAAGGTGAAGATTACAGCTAGTTCGTCAGTCTCACTATTCAATGACAACAGTATCAGTAGCGACGTGGAGGCGGGAGCAAGCGGCAACTCAAGTGGGGTAGAACTGACAGCAAAAACATTCTTAATCAACGGTGGATCATACGTGAGTTCTGATACTGATGGTGCTGGTTCTTCAGGTGGTGTTAGGATTACGACTTCGGGAGCAGTCAAATTAGATGGCGAAAATAGTCTTAGAGACATTATTGGCATCAGTAGTAGCGTGGAATCAAATGGTACGGGTAAATCAGGTAGTATCGACCTTAAAGCAGATTCTCTTTCTCTAACTAATGGAGCTCAAATCTTTTCTTCCACTTTTGGACAAGGGAATGCAAGTGGAATTCGGCTCTCTGTGACTCGAGATTTCCAGGCCAATGGCGAAAGTAGCCAGGGATTTCAGAGTGGTGTTTTTAGCAGTGTAGAATCTGGAGGGGTAGGCAATGCAGGCAGGGTTGACCTGAATGCTGGTTCAGTTTCTCTAACTAATGGAGGTCAAATTAGTTCTTCCACTTTCGGACAAGGGAATGCAGGTGAAGTCCGCCTCAATATAATAGGAGATATACAGGCGAGTGGGGCAAATAGACAAGGATTTGGTAGTAGTGTTTTTAGCAGTGTGTATCCTGGAGCAGTAGGCAATGCAGGAGGGATTGACCTTGATGCTAGTTCGATTTCTCTAAACAATGGCGCTCAAATCATTTCTTCCACTTTTGGAAAAGGGAATGCAGGTGGTGTCCGGCTCTCTGTGACTAGAGATCTCCAGGCAAATGGAGAAAGTAGCCAGGGGATTAGTGGCGTTTTCAGCACTGTAGAACGTGGAGCGGTAGGCAATGCAGGGGGAATTGACCTTGATGCTGGTTCGGTTTCTCTAACTAATGGGGCTCTAATTGATACTGTCACTTTTGGAAAAGGGAATACAGGTGGAGTTCGACTGAATGTGACTAGAGATTTCCAGGCTAATGGAGAAAGTAGCGAGGGATTTCAGAGTGGTGTTTTCAGCAATGTGAGACCTGGAGGGGTAGGCAATGCAGGCAGGGTTGACCTGAATGCTGGTTCAGTTTCTCTCAATAATGGTGCTAGCATTAGTTCTACCACTGATACACAAGGGAATGCAGGTGGAGTCCGGCTCTCTGTGACTGGAGATTTCCAGGCAAATGGGGAAAATAGCCAGGGATTTCAGAGTGGTGTTTTCAGTAATGTAAATCCTGGAGCAGTAGGTCAAGGAGGTAAGATTGACCTTGATGCTGGTTCGGTTTCTCTAACTAATGGCGCTCAAATCATTTCTTCCACTTTTGGAAAAGGGGATGCAGGTGGTGTCCGGCTAAATGTGACTCGAGACTTCTTTGCAAATGGGGAAAGTCGCACAGGATTTGGTAGTGGTGTTTTCAGCAGTGTAGAACCTGGAGCGGTAGGTCATGGAGGCAATATTGACCTTGATGCTGGTTCGGTTTCTCTAAATAATGGTGCTCAAATCGCTGCTGCCACTTTTGGAAAAGGGGATGCAGGTGGTGTCCGGGTGAATGTAACTAGAGATTTCTTTGCATATGGGGAATTTCGCCTGATATTTCCGAGTGGTGTTTTCAGCAGTGTATACACACAAGCAACAGGCAAAGGTGGGAATATAGAATTGAGTGCTGGTTCTGTCTCTTTAAGAAATGGTGGGGAAATTAATTCTGATACTTTTGGACAAGGGAATGCAGGCGATTTGAAGATTAATGTGTCAGGCAAAGTCCAGTTGGATGGGGAAATTCCGCTTGGAGGAATTGGCAGTCGGATCTCTAGTCGTGCCAATTCTAGTGCAATGGGCAATGCAGGGAATATAGATCTCAGTGCTGCTTCCATTGAGCTGACCAATGGCAGTTCTATCACTACTGCCGCTAAAGGAAATGGCACATCAAATGCAGGCAACATAGCAATTTCTAGCAACCAATTACGGTTGAGCGATCGCTCTAACATTAGCGCCACAACCCTATTGGGTGAGGGTGGCAACATCTTCTTGAATCTAAACGATTTCTTGTTATTGCGCAATCACAGTAATATCTCCACCACTGCAGGACAAGCTCAAGCAGGTGGCAATGGTGGTAATATCAATATTAATTCTGGATTTGTCCTCGCTATTCCCGCTGAAAATAGCGACATTACCGCTAATGCCTATAACGGCAGAGGCGGCAACATTAACATTACCACCAATGGCATCTACGGCATACAATACCGACCTAAAAACACCGATTTTAGCGACATTACCGCCACTTCTCAATTTGGTATTAATGGTACAGTCAGCTTCATTATCCCAGAAATTGACCCAACTGCAGGATTAACTCAATTACCCTTCGCTATAATTGACCCCGCAGACCAAATTATCGCCGGTTGTCCTGCGGATCGCGACGCTCGTTTTGTTGTGACAGGACGAGGTGGCATACCAGAAGATCCAAGACTTGCGCTTCTGGGGCAGGTTGTCATGCAAGATTTTCGCTCTCCTGCTGTTGCCAACATGGAGGCGAATAATGTCTCACTTTCTCATCAGGTTTCAATCCCAAGCTATCCCCACTCCCCAATCGTAGAGGCAAAAGGCTGGGTCATGGACAAGCAAGGCAATGTTATATTAGTGGCAAATCTGCCCAATGTTAGCCACAGTTCTTGGGGTGATCAGATGACTTGTCCGGGTTTAAAACGCTAATGGGAACTACTTCAGAAGGCAGCTATGCTGCAATCTCAGCACAGGAGCGGCACGGTAAACAATCAAGGCGTTGATTGCGATCGCACCAAGGAATGAGTTTCCCTTCTGCTTTTTCGTTCTATTTTAATTTTTAATTGCGCTGTGCAATACTATAGTCTTTACATAGAACGCAACACAAAGCGATTGTTTAGCGGTTGTAAAGGTCTAGCATCAATAGATATTAAATCGGCAAATCGCTGGATCTGATTTTGTGAGAGTTCAACGGGCTGCTGCATCACAATCCAGTTCACTCCTTGGGAGCAGGGTGGCGTCGTCA
Source organism: Rhizonema sp. NSF051 (assembly GCA_029379265.1). GTDB lineage: Bacteria > Cyanobacteriota > Cyanobacteriia > Cyanobacteriales > Nostocaceae > Rhizonema. The sequence goes on along the minus strand of JAQYWN010000096.1, from coordinate 2,243 downwards.
GAGAGCCAAAGTAGCGGTAAACCTTTCGCTCGAGTGGTAAAAGTTTCTCTGCATTTACCTTCACTGTTTTCACAACTTGCTCCGGTTCGTTGCGAGTTGGGAATGCGTCCCAAATCGGTTGCAGAGCAGCATTGTGTTGTCCCTGCTTCAATAACACTCCAATCACCGCTAATGCACCTGCCTCGTTGCGGTGTACCAGATGTAATTCCATGTCAAATGGTTTTTTATCAATGGTGTGTTCACTAGGGTCGTGGAAGTGAAATTGCAATAGGTTAAAGGTCTGACCGTCCAGCTTAATTGAGCTTCCTGGTTCATAGTTCACTTGAATGGTATGACCGTTATTAAAAATGCGTAGCGGACTCTCCTTATAATCTATCTCAATCGCATCGAGTTCCGATGCAATTCCTCCTTGCAAATTAATTGGCGATTGCTGAATTCCCGTTTTGCACAGTTGGAATTCAGGAGACAGGTTCCCCCAATTCTCTGAGCCGCGTTCTCCGCCATAGCCCCACTGAACTTCTTGTCCAGTTGCAGCAGACACCAATGATGGGAAACTGACGGCAAACGTTGTTTCCAGCGCTCCAAATCCAATGAGTTTTAGTAAGGTTCGTCTATCCATTATTGTTAAACTCCTTTAGTTTCTAAAAGGAAGCAAGAAAGTCCGGATAATCACTTTTAATTCCCAAGAGACATTAGACCCAACCCTACTCCTCCCGGCTTGCAAGGGGATGTAAAGAAAGTTTAGCTTTACTGGGGTGTGGTTCTAGCTTTAATAATAAGTAATATCAAGTCGCTTTCTGCACAACTACAAATAGAATTCAGATAATTTATATTTTGTTACATAGTTACGCCTTTTTTTTGGTCCACCTACTGATAGGCTGAAATCAACCTGGGAAAATTCCACTTGATTTGGGAGAGAGTTTTAATTGAGGGAGGTAAGACGACAGCTAGTTTTAGTGCTGCTTACTTTTTTGCTGGTAACAACAGCTGTACCAGCTACAGCAGAGTTCAATTCAAAATTCAAAATTCAAAACTCAACAAGTAAAATTGCGAATTATGAATCACGAACAGAGAATTATCCTGTTACGTTACTCGAACAAGGTAAGCAACTTTATGATGCGGGACGGTTTGCAGAAGCAGTACACGTTTGGGAACAGGCGCTAAAGGCATTTGAGCAAAAAAGAGATCGTCGCAATCAAGCCACTAGCTACAACTATCTCGCCATTGTGTATCAAGATTTGGGACAGTGGGAGGCTTCCAGAAGTGCGATCGCATCTGTTTTCAAATTGCTGCAAACAAATCATGACCCTTTGCTTTCCGCTCAAGTCCTCAATACCCAAGGCAGTTTGCAACTGAATACAGGTCATGCGGAAGCAGCACTGGAAACTTGGAAACGAGCAACACAGAGTTACCGTTCCCTTAAGGATATCACGGGAATTGTTCTGAGCCAAATTAACTCTGCTCAAGCATTGCAAACTTTAGGACTTTATCGACAGGCCCGAACCACTTTAGAGCAAGTCAATCAAGACTTAGCAGACTTACCTAACTCCCTCCTCAAAGCAAGAGTTTTACGCAGTCTGGGTGTGACTTTGCAAGTTGTCGGAGATTTGCAGCAATCCCAAGCTGTTTTGTCTCAAAGTTTAGCCATTGCCAAGCAACTCAATTCAACATTAGATATTGGCGAAACCTTCCTAAGATTGGGGAATACTGCGAGGGCAATGGCAGACTGGGATGCGGCATTGAAGTTCTACCAACAAACAACAAACACGGCAACAAACCCCCATACTCAGCTACAAGCGCAACTCAACCAACTTAACATCTTAGTTAACACCAAGCAAACCACAGTAGCACTGGCACTTCTCCCTCAAATTCAAGCGGGTTTGGCAAACCTTCCTCCCAGTCGTACAGTGATATATGCACGGGTGAATTTTGCAGAAAGTTTGATGAAGTTGTCATCAATCATAAGTCATTGGTCTTTAGTTGTTGACAAAAGACAAATGACTAAGGACAAAGGACAAATAACTAATGACATTGCTCAAATATTAGCGACATCTGTACGACAGGCAAGGGAATTAAACGATACTCGGGCAGAATCTTATGCTTTGGGGGAGTTGGGGCATCTGTACGAACAGACTCAACAATTGAAGGAAGCTCTTTCACTCACGCAACAATCACTCTCTTTGGCTCAACTCAGATCTTGCACCTCTCCGTATAAACCCAGGCAACGCAAAAAGATGTGCGAT
>JAQYWN010000924.1 GCA_029379265.1 Rhizonema sp. NSF051 | reverse complement strand
TTCGGGTTCACAGTCGCCTACGGAGGGAAACCCTCCTGCAGCGCTGTTCACCGCTCCGCGTCTACAGCGCTGATATTGAGGGCGAAGACAGCGCAACTACGAACCTTTACATAAATTCATATAGGTTGGTTTTTCTATGTCGATCTTTGTCGAAAAGCTTAATTTGTTGAACCGCCAATACAAGAGTAGCAGGAGGACTGCAATAATAACTAATCATCCGAAGTTGATATCAGGACTAAATAACGTTGTGTTGATTCACGCCCACTTACTTACTGTCAAATGATTGCTCAAAGGAATAAGCTTTTGAAAAATTATTACAAAGATTTTTTAATTCGTGACTGGGAAAAGCGCGATCGCACCGCAGCATCAGAAATCATCCAGTCTGTGTTATCAGAATACGGTTTGCTCTTTGAGCCAAATGGTGCAGACTGCGATGTGCTGCAAGTTGAAGAATATTACTTGACGACTGGGGGCGAGTTTTGGGTAATCGAACACCAAAATCAACTTGTGGGGACAGGTGCATATTACCAGGTAAAACGTGGAGAAAAAGCTGTAGAAATCCGTAAAATGTATATCTTACCCAGTTATCGAGGTTTAGGGCTGGGTAAATATTTGTTACAACAGCTAGAAGCAGCGATTGCATCCCGTGGGTTTGAGCAAATTTGGATTGAAACTGCCAGTGTCTTGGTAGAAGCAGTCAAGCTGTATGAAAGCAACGGCTATGAGAAAGCAACAGGTGTCGAAACACTCCGTTGCGATCGCGTCTATGTAAAGTCACTACGCCACTAACAATCCCTATAGCTGACATGCAACTTTGGACTCATTATCTCAACAGCTTACTAAACTTATTTCTCAAATCCAACTGTCCTTTGTGCCAGCGCTCAACTCCTCAAGAATTCTGTCTTGACTGTGACAGGCAGTTGCAAAAATGTTGCTTACCTGATCCCAAGTGTCTTTGGCAGAATCCTTTACCAGTGTTTGCATGGGGGAGGTATAGTGGTAACCTCAAACGAGCGATCGCTGCGATGAAGTACGAAAATCAACCCCAAATTGCCCGTCATTTAGGTAAATCCTTGGGAGAAGCATGGTTGTTAAATGCACCAAAATGCGATCAAAAGCTTGTGGTTGTTCCCATTCCACTCCACGCAAACAAGCAAAAACAACGTGGTTACAACCAAGCTGGAATAATAGCACAAAGTTTCTGCAACATCACTGGATTTAAATTAAAACTTAATGGTTTGGAACGGATACGAGAAACGAAGCCGCAGTTTCGCTTATCCGTATATGAACGAGAAGAAAATTTAACTCAAGTCTTTATTTTAGGAAAAAACTTTCCTCGCCGTCCACATATCCAAGTTCTTTTAATAGACGACGTATATACTACAGGTGCTACTGCTAGATCTGCAATGCAAACATTTCGTCAACACGGAATTGCCGTTTTAGGCTTAGCCGCAGCAGCTACGACTCAAGGAAATCGGGAAACGGGGAGAGTGAGGAATACTACAACTTAAAGTAGCATATCTATGCAATAATTATAGTCTTTATCGGCACGATCTGCCGGAAAAAAACTATAATTAACCAGACTGTTTTTGTGGGAAAATTCTTTGGAATGATCACTAAAGCTTTTGCTAAGGGTTGGAGACAAATCACAATCATTCCCGCGACGTTGTTAGCAATTAGTACGAGTACAACAGGAGCTTTTGCTCAAGTCAGATTGTACAGTCCAATTCCTTTACCTACGAGTGGCGAAGTTTCTGAGAAGCTAACAGATAAAGATATTCCTACAGGTCAAGGCGGTTATGCTCGTGATTACACGCTCAAGTTAAATAAAGGTGATAATCTGGTTATAGATCTCAATTCTGACAGCTTTGATACCATCGTCAACCTTCTAGGACCTGATGGTTCAACCGTAGCAGAAAATGATGATGGTCCTGATGGCACCAGTAATTCTCAGCTTTTTACCCGCATTACGGAAACAGGATCGTATATCGTTCGTGTCCGTTCTTTTGGCGAAACTGGGGTTGGACCATTTAAACTTAAGGTGACACGACTTAAACCAGTGAAAGAATGAGGGATCGTGGGAGAGTGGGGGAAGCACAAGTAAAAAATTGGTGATTCACAGAGTATCTTTGCTCCCCCCTGTTCCTATCCTTGATATCATGTCCGTCAAATCACCCATAATAAAAGAACCTCTCCCCCAACCCCTCCCCGCAAGCGGGGAGGGGGGACAAAGCTTAGCTTTGGCGGGGTGGGGTTCTTGCGGCATTAAGGTTAATTTACCGGACATGATAACACTCCCCATTCGCAACTGTGAGCAAACACAGAAATAACGCTTCAGTCCACTCAACGACTGCGCCGTAGGTATCTCCGGTGTGTCCCCCTAATTTGTGATTCAACCAGGCACCGACACTCGAGCCTACCGCACTTCCTGCGACGAAGATGCCAATAGCAATGCCGAGGGAATTTTTGTCTAAGAATATTAGCAAACCACTTAAACCCAACATTAACACTAGTCCTGGCAATAAATCTTTGTAAGAACGAATTGCCGCTTTGTGAAACGCGCCTTTGCCAGTTGGTTTGAGGTAAGGATACTGGGCGATCGCCAGCATTTGTCCCCAACGTCCCCACCCACAAGCTGCCATCAACACCAACCAACGGTATTCGTTTATATCAGTTAACGCAGCTGTTTTCAGAAGAACCAAGGCGATCGCTGCCATTGCTCCGAATGCGCCACAAGCGCTATCTGCCATCACTTCTAGCCGACGTTCTTTGTCTGCTACTGCTAACCCATCGGCAGTATCCATGACGCCATCTAAGTGCAGTCCTCCAGTGATTGCAATCCAAGTGACTACCACCACAGCGCTCCGAGTGAGAATTGGCATACCCAGATCACTCATTCCTTGATCGAATAACCCCAATATTCCGCCAATTAGCAGCCCGACTTGAGGGGCAAGGCGAGCGACTCCTTGGAAGTCTAGTGCCTTGACATGTGGGAGCGGAATACTAGTATAAAATATTACAGATGCTGCTAAATTGAACAAATAGTGTTTCCACCACTGAGGTTTATCAGTTATATTAGTA
>JAQYWN010000923.1 GCA_029379265.1 Rhizonema sp. NSF051 | reverse complement strand
ATTTTGAGGTATATTTTAATGGCTTATACTGCTTACGTTTCAACAAAAGATAGTGATTCCCTTTCAGTGCGCTCAAGAGCAGATGGGGAGAAAATAGGTGTCATAACCAATGGTACTGAAGTTATTGTAACTGGCGAACCCGTATCTGCAGGACAACGGAATTGGGTACAGATAGGAACTAATCGCTGGGTAGCATCTGAGTTTATAACAACTCTCAAAACAGTGAAGGTAGTAGCCAAAAGAACAACAAAAACTATCGGTGGCGGTTTGAGAGTCTATGAAACTCGGCTAATTAACAGCGATGGTAGTGTTATAAATACAGTGCGCGGTGTTTCAGGTCGAGTCAGTCAGCAAACTCCATCTCAGACTGCTGGTTCTCAAACACCTGTGCCTTTCGGAATTTACACTTTCACTTATCCTGGAGTCGTAGAGTACAAAGGTGGAGAATTCGGTGACGTTTGGTCTCCTGTTACACCTACTTTCAATACAGAACGCTCAGAGCTAGGTATTCACTACGATCCATCAGCCTTCAAGCAAAATGCTAACACTGGCACAGCAGGCTGTTTTGCCACGCCAACTGTTGAGGAAAGAGACTTGATGACGAAGTTTATTCGTAGTTATAAACCAACTCACTTTGTTGTTTTTGATGGGATGTGATTGATAGCGATAAGTTCTAAACAGTAGTTAGAAGTCAGGATCGCTATTCTGACTTTTGTACGGGCGGGTTTAACAAGACATTGCGTTGACACCCGCTCATACTCTTGACTCCTCAAATGCCCAATCTTTGGTAAACTTCTTCTAAATGTCCGAGCTGCTGCTGTGGGTCAAAACACGTTTCAATCTCTGCTTTTGATAATTTTTGGGTAACACGGGAATCTTTACTAATTAAGTCGTGGAAATTGCCATCCGGTTTATTCCAAGCAGCGTGAGCACTCTCTTGTACGATCGCATAAGACTCCTCACGGCTCATTCCCTTAGACACTAGAGCAAGTAGCACTTTCTGGCTAAACACGACGCCGCCGTAGCAATTCATATTGCGTTTCATGTTTTCCGGATAGACCAATAAGTTTTTCATCAACTCGGTCATGTCTAATAGCATAAAGTGCGTTAAAATGCAAGTATCTGGTAAAATCACTCGTTCTACCGAACTGTGAGAAATGTCTCTTTCGTGCCACAATGCAATATTTTCCAAAGCAGCAACAGCATGAGAACGGATAATTCGCGCCATTCCCGTTAGGCGTTCCGAACGGATGGGGTTGCGTTTGTGTGGCATTGCGGAGGAACCTTTTTGCCCTTTGGAGAAGAATTCTTCAACTTCTAGAACGTCTGTTCTTTGCAAATTGCGAATTTCTACGGAAAAGCGTTCAATTGATGCTGTTAGTAAGGCTAATTGTTGCACATAGTCGGCATGGCGATCGCGTGAAATAACTTGTGTTGATGCCGTATCAGGTTTGAGTCCAAGTTTTTGGCAAGTGATCGCTTCTATACGTGGTTCCACATTGCCGTAAGTTCCCACTGCTCCAGAAATTTTACCAACGGCGATTGTTTCGCGGAGATAAGTCAGGCGTTCTTGATGCCGCAACACCTCTGCCAACCACCCAGCCAACTTAAAACCAAAAGTGATCGGTTCAGCGTGAACACCGTGGGAACGTCCTACCATTACTGTATGACGATGTTCCTTTGCCCGTTCGCGAATTGCACTAATCAAATCTTTCAGGCGTTGCAACAATATATCCAGACTGGCAACGAGTTGCAGTGCCAAAGCTGTATCCAGTACATCCGAACTAGTTAAGCCTAAATGAATATACCGTCCTGCATCACCAACATATTCGTTAACATTTGTTAAGAAGGCAATGACATCGTGGCGGACTTCAGCTTCAATTTCCAAAACCCGCTTTGGGTCAAAATTCGCCTTTGCCTTAATTTCCTCAACCGCCTCAGATGGAATATAACCTAACTCAGCTTGAGCCTCACAAGCTGCAATTTCCACTTGCAACCAAGTTTTCAGCTTATAAGCTTCTGTCCACAGATTGCCCATTTCAGGCAGGGTATAACGCTCAATCACAGTCCGCCACGCTACAAAGTACAACCGTCATATTGTACAGAAACAAAGAGTATTTTGGCGTGGGCGATCGCTCTGTTGAGAAGAAAGCTTTTTAGAGTTATCTGTACGAACCAGATGTTTCCCTCTGCATCGGGCAGGTAGCAGGAGTAAACCCCAAACCATTGGCATTGGGAGCAGATGATATGAGCGTTACTTCTCCTAAGCCCACGCCAGTAGCAGGTACAATTGCCACTGGTTCAGCTTCTGGTTTGAGTCGTGGTTTTGCAGAGGGTTTCTTTGAGCTATGTTGCTGCATAGTGGTAACTGGCAATCGAGTATCTGTCCAAACGACGTCATTGCTTTTAAACTTTTAGAGACAAAAATAGTGCAAAAAAAGTTTAGTAATCTAAGTAAGAACCCTAATAAAAATTTAAAATTACAAATTTAAAAAGCCTGCTATGCCTGCAATTAGCAATTCATAAGACTAACTTTATTTCCGTGCACCCTGTATTAGTTTGCGCTAATTGCTAGGTGCTAATTATCTCCGCTTTGGGGGTTTGGCTCGTGTAAAGCGCCGTCTTAAACGACTGATCCAGCTATTATTTCTATTAAGTTTCATCACTAGTTGATTACCTGTATCACCTATAGGCACTGCATTCTTAGAAGGGACAATACGGGAACCGTATTTTTTAGCGTAAACTTTAGTAAACTCGGCTCCAAAAAAGAGAATTTGAGCAGCATAGTTAACCCAGGCGAGGACAACGACGATTGAACCTGCTGCGCCGTAGGCTGAGCCAAAACTACCGCTAACCAGGTACTTTTCTAAAAGAAACTTGCCAATAGAGAACAAAATCGCGGTGAGGATGGCTCCAATCGAAACATCACTCCAAGTGATTTTAACGTCTGGCAGCACTTTAAAAATTAGCCCAAATAGTACTGCAGTAACGGCAAAGCTGAGAATGGAGTTAACAATTGCCCAGAGAAAATCACCACCTGGTATGAGGTGTCCAAAGTATGTAACTATAGTAGATAAAATAGTAC
>JAQYWN010000922.1 GCA_029379265.1 Rhizonema sp. NSF051 | reverse complement strand
TTATTATGATACCCAAAGATTTATTAAGTAAATGCACAAGTGCTCTGTTAAAAAGCAGATTTATTGTAGAAGCGAGTTGCAACGAGTGCCTGCCCTAATGAATGGCTGTAGAGATTGTTAATTGCCATAGTCGGAATTTTAGTTAAAAGTCCACGTTCTAAAGGATGAGCTTAATTAATACAACTGTGGGGTAGGATCGTAACATGTTAGGCAAGTTGCTAGGGGAACGTTACCAGGTTCTTGAAGTTCTCAGTCAAAGTTTATTCTGTCAAACCTATTTGGTTAAAGACACGAACTTCGTTGATCATCCTAACTGCATTGTCAAACATTTTTTACCTAGCACTCAGTGTCCGATCCCACTAGACATTCGCCGACGACTCTTTGTCCGAGAAGTAGAAGCTCTAAAAAAATTGGGCAACCACGATCTGATTCCTGCTCTTTTAGCTGATTTTGAAGACAATCTTGAGTTTTATCTAGTACAGGAGTTCATTGAAGGGCATACTCTCAGCAAAGAATTACCATCTGGCTATGTGTGGTCTGAGAGTCAAGTTTTTCAACTACTGCACGAGATCTTGAGTATTTTGAAGTTTGTCCACGACCATGGACTCATTCATCGTGATGTCAAGCCTAGCAATATTATTAGACGAAAGCAAGATAATCGTCTAGTCCTAATTGATTTTGGTGCCGTCAAGCCAACCTTGAATCAATTGGCTAAACATGGAAATACACTTGATATTACCACTATTGCGATCGGTACACCTGGGTATATGCCTAATGAGCAACAGCGAGGCAGACCACGTCCTAATAGCGATATCTATGCTTTGGGCATGATTGGCATTCAAGCACTGACAGGGTTACATCCAACAAAATTACTAGAAGAACGCAATACAGGTGAGGTTGTTTGGCAACACTTAGCTCCGGTAAGCACTGAGTTAACCTCGGTACTCAGTAAGATGGTAAGCTATCACTTTCAAGATAGATACAAGTCGGCAACAGAAGCTATAAAGGCACTCCTACCACTTGCCAATCTCTACACCCAAACAGACAAGTTAGATCCTACCCTCACCTCAGCAGACGTTACCCTGTTATTTCCAGCTTCCTCATCCGAGCAGAACAATGAGCCAATTGCTGAAGGTGACAATTTGACAATGCTTGTAGATGACGAGATGAAAGATACAAGTATTTATACTTTTCCTCAAAAATCTCCTTTACTAATTGGCTTAGTCGCCGGCGCAATTTCTGGTTTAATTCTCATGGTTGTAAGTTACTGGTCTATACAACTTATTTCTCCTGTTCCCAAAGCTCAAAATTATGAACTTCAACCACATCTACGAAGTGGAGAGTAGGGAGGAGCTAGTTGCTTTGTACTGATAAGCCTAAGTAGGGGCTTTCCTTAATCTAGATAATATTTGGATACATCCGATATGATCTCAAACCTGACTCGACACGAGTGATGTAATTCATAAGAGTGAAAACTGCTGTAAGCGATCGCCCACCAAAAATTGCCGATTTAATAGACTGGTTCTCTAAAGAGTCCAAGACATCAATTAACTTTCAAGTACTGTATCATACGCTACTTGAGTACTCGCAAATCCAGCACTACTGACTTTTGTATTTACGCGCTTCGCTACAACTACATTCACATCATTGTCTTTGTTCGCTTTGTAAGTGGTTGTAATTATACTGAGTACTATCTCTATAGATCAAAAACGCTACAAGCGCGATGACAGCTAAGTTGATAGCTAGAAGCCCAACAGCACTCCTCATGGAAAGCTTCATATTCATCTAAAAATCTCCGATACTAATCGACGCCCGTGTGGCTTGATCACCTCATACTGACGGTTTCCCACCAACACATATGATTGAGACTACTTTATTTTACAGCTTTAGCGATCATCTACCCCTACGTCGTTTATGGAGATGTCTAATTAATTCCTGTTATTATAACTGTAGAAATCGAAACGCAGCTTAGTGTGCGGTTTGAATTATAAACTGACTACCAAAAATAAATTATCCCTTAATCTCAGGGTATAGTGCTACTCGTAACGCACCATCAACCTTTAGGTACTTGCTGGATCTTTTTTTAATTGAAAGTCTGTAAAATCTTTGAGTATCAGTAGAAATTGGTAATGAAGAAATTAATTAAAGGTCTGCGTGAATTCAAATCTAGCTATTTTTCCACACATCAAGAACTGTTTGAGCAGCTTTCTCATGGTCAAAAGCCTAGGGTGTTATTTATTACCTGTTCTGATTCGCGTGTCGATCCAAACCTGATTACACAAGCCCAGTTGGGTGAATTATTTGTCATCCGCAATGCCGGCAACATTATTCCACCATATGGAGCCACCAATGGTGGTGAAGGTGCCACCATTGAATATGCTGTTCAAGCTTTAGATATTCAGCAAATTATTGTCTGTGGTCACTCTCATTGCGGTGCCATGAAAGGGCTAATGAAGTTAAACAGCTTGCGAGAGGAGATGCCGCTCGTGCATGATTGGTTGAAATATGCAGAGGCAACAAGAAGGCTGGTTTTAGAAAACTATAGTCAGTACAAGGGAGAAGAACTGCTAGAAATTATGATTGCAGAAAATGTACTGACTCAAATCGAGAATTTACGGACGTATCCAGTGATTCACTCTCGGCTCTACCAAGGGCAATTGAGCATTTATGCTTGGATTTATCACATAGAGACAGCAGAAATTTTGGCATACGATCCGCATAAACATGCATATGTATTGCCTCAAAGCCAGCTTCAAGAATCTGAGTTAGATGAGCCTTTGTTAAACCAGTTTCCAAATTGCAATGTAGCAGTCCGTTCTCATGAAATTCACACTGAACCTCCTCAGAAACCCAGCCTTCTGGCAAGTGAGCATCCAAGGACATGGCTCTCACCAGAGCAGTTAGAGCGAATTTATCGAGGATCGACTCAGGCAAATTGAGGTCTGGGTTCCACTTCTAGAAGCGAAGATTTGATGGTATACAATTAGTTGGTGTGTGAAACCTCAACTAATTGTATATCGCCGCATAGCTACCTTATTCATACCTTTTACGCATAGAAGCATAATTTGATTTTTTTAACTTAGAAAAAC
>JAQYWN010000921.1 GCA_029379265.1 Rhizonema sp. NSF051 | reverse complement strand
TAATTAAGGAAATAAAATTATGAATTTGAATACAACGGAAACGCCAAAATTAACTCATCGTTTTGAACAAGCTTTAATTTACACAAATAGATTGCACAGCAAACAAATTAGAAAAGGTGGTAATGTACCTTATATGAGTCACCTATTAAGTGTAGCAGCACTGGTATTAGAAAATGGTGGTGATGAAGATGAAGCTATAGCTGCATTATTACATGATGCAGTGGAAGATCAGGGGGGAAAAGCAACCCGTGAAGTAATTTTAAATATGTTTGGTACAAGAGTCGTTGAAATAGTTGATGGTTGTACCGATGCAGATACTATCCCAAAACTACCTTGGCAAGAACGCAAACAGCAATATATTGAAAAATTGCGTTATGCTTCAGCTTCAGTTCGCCGGGTATCGCTAGCAGATAAATTACATAATGCGCGTAGTATTTTGAGTGATTTATTTAGAGAAGGAGAAGCAACTTGGAAAAAGTTTCAAGGTGGTAAGGAAGGTACTTTATGGTATTACCGCACTCTATTGGAAGTATTTTTAGAAACCGACGCTGACTCTTGGTTTGTACAGGAATTCAATCGAGTTGTTAGTGAGTTGAAGTAGGGTATCTTTCTTTTATTCCATGAACCCCACTCCAACCCTCTCCGAGCTTCGGGGAGGGAGCATAACTCTTTTTCCCGACAAGCACAAAGCACGACAAGAAGGTTATAGCATTTCACGAAATATTTAATACAAATGATGGTTTCTAATTCTTTCTTTTCCTGCTCCTCCGCAATAATGTTTGTAGTTGCGCTTTAGCGCTCTTAACCGTTTGAAAGCGCTAAAGCGCACGGACAGATTCTTTCGGAGGGAAACCCTCGGACGTACTGTCCTCAACTACGAACCTATCTTTTATTTATAACTCATTTACCGAACATGATATGAGGGCGAACAGCCGTTTGTCCCTACCTCTTTTTGTTGCCTTCTTTTAGAGAATTATCCTAAGTCTCAATTGAGTCACATACAAAATTTCATTACACCTTAAAAGGCACCCCTCTCCCAATTTTCAGAGAGGGGCTGGGGGAAAGGGCGTGTCAACGAAATAAATATAGAGATGCTTCCAAAGCGTGTCTCTACATCGGGTATTCCCCACAAATAAGAAGTACTACATCTTGTAAAAATCTGATTCTGAGCTTTTATGATTGATATCGCTAACAGATTTCTCGACGTCAATAATTTTCAACGTGCTTGGGAGAAAGTTGCCGAAAATCGTGGTTGTGCTGGAGTAGATGGAGAAAGCATTGATAGCTTTGCTCGCAATCAAACCGTTAATATTTATCAATTGCTCAATGCTGTGAGTAATAGTACTTATCAACCGCTTCCTTGTAAACAAGTGATTATTCCCAAAAAAAACGGTACCCAAAGAGAGTTAAAAATTCCCACAGTTAGAGACAGAATTGTCCAGCAAGCTTTATTAAATGTACTTTATCTATTAATGGAGGAGAAATTTTCACCTGTTAGTTTTGCTTATCGCCCCAATTTATCTTATATCAATGCGGTGGAGAAAATTGCTGATTGGCGAGATATGGGTTATCTATGGGTTTTAGATGCAGATATCGTCAAATTTTTTGATAACCTTGATCATAACAGGTTATTGCAAGAGGTAAGGTTACACATAGACAATCCGGGAATTCTCTGTTTAATCAAATCTTGGATCACTGTTGGTGTTTCAACACAAGAAGGAGTAATATTACCACAAAAAGGTATACCACAAGGTGCGGTCATTTCTCCAATATTAGCAAATATTTATCTACATGAGTTTGATGAGTTAGTGAGTGCGACTGATTTAAAAATCGTGCGTTATGCAGATGATTTTCTGGTTTTATCTCGCAGTCAAGAACGAATTTTGTCAGCAAAGTTAGAAATAATCACATTATTAGATTCAATGGGGCTGACGCTCAATACTGAGAAAACTCAAATTACTAATTTTGAGCGTGGTTTTCGGTTTTTAGGGCATGGTTTTTTAGAAAACGCGATTTTTCCTGTAGATGCAAATCAAGTTAAGTTAAAGTCGGGAATAGAAGAGAAGCAAGTCAAAAAACAAGCTAAGAATTATAGTTAAAAAAAAGTCTGGAAGAACCTCTTGCCGACAAGGAGAGAGGCTTAAATCCCTATGGTACTCATGTAGAAGGGCAGATTGGCTTAGGTGAACAGAAGGAGGTAGGTGCCGAAAATATTGCTTATTTACATCAACCTTTTCTTGCAGAAGTGGAGATGGAATTACCTCCCAGAAGCGAAGAAAATGAAGCTAACAGTCCTTTTCACAAAAATATTTGGAATCGAGAAATGGCAGCTATTTACTTAATTGAACAAGGAACGTCAATCTATAAAGACTATCAACGCTTTGTTCTTCATGTCTCAGAAAAGCCCAAACTTGAAGTTCCCATTCGCGAAGTTGAGCAAATTCTCGTTTTTGGTAATATTCAATTATCAACTCATGTAATTAGTGCTTGTTTGCAAGAGAAAATTGCTGTGTTATTTCTCAGTCAATCTGGACAATATCACGGTCATTTATGGAGTGAGGAGTCTACAAATTTGGATAATCAGTTAATTCAAATTGAGAGGCGTAATGATGATTATTTTCAATTGAAGGTATCAAAAGCTGTTGTTTTAGGTAAATTAATGAATTCTAAGCAGTTATTAATGCGATTTAATCGCAAGCGAAAATTAGAAGATGTGGAAAAGGCTATTTATGGCATTAATCAAGATATTGATGCCTTGGAATATGTAGAGAACTTGGATACATTACGTGGTTACGAAGGAATTGCAGCAGCGAGATACTTTCCAGCTTTTGGGAAGATGATTACTAATTCTGCTTTTAGTTTTTCCCAGAGATTTCGTCAACCTCCCATTGATGAAGTTAATTCATTATTGAGTTTTGGTTACACGCTTTTGTTTAACAACGTGTTGAGTTTTATCATTGCCGAAGGGCTTTCTCCATATATAGGAAATTTTCATTATGGTGAGAAACAGAAGCCATATTTAGCTTTTGATTTGATGGAAGAGTTTCGTTCTCCTATAGTTGATAGTTTGGTTTTAAAAATTGTTAATAAT
>JAQYWN010000920.1 GCA_029379265.1 Rhizonema sp. NSF051 | reverse complement strand
GGGGAGGTAAAGCGCAGCTTTACTGGGGTGGGGTTCTTTAAGTATGGGTGATTTGACGGACATGATATAACCCCTAACTATTGACTATTAACTAAACTTGTTCATCTAACCGGGTATAAATTTGACCATCATTCCACCTCGATTGGATGACAGAACCTAAAGCTTTGAAAAAGCCGAGAGTGTAGAAAAAACCACGAGTGACAATTTTGATGGGGGAACCGCTTTTGTGACAAGGCGGGCGTCCGAGAACATGGCAGTCAAATAAACGAGTGTACAGACGTAAAGCTTGAGTAACGGTGAGATTTTTCAGCCCCATTAAGAAATGGTTATGGTAGAAGGTGAGTTGATACTGGAGACTTCGCATACTAATATCATGGCAACCTCCCGTTTCTTCCCCTAAATGTACCAAAAAAGCTTCTGGATCATACCAAATTTTGTATCCAGTCTGCCGCAACCGCAAACAAAAATCTGATTCTTCTCGCACTGCACTCCCACGAAACCTTTCATCAAACCTCAGTCCGTACTTGGTAAAAATCTCTCGGCGAAAGGACATATTGCAACCTCTAGTAGAGAGGACTTGCTGGGGTTTGACGGTATGTACCAAATCAATATAATACCAAGCGATTCCTGGGTCCATTGCTTGAGAAGGAAGATATTCAATCTGCAATTTTCCCCCAGAATCACCTAATTTCATTCTGTCAAAGACACGTCCGGCGACAGCCCCTACTTCTGGTTTTTCCAAATAATTTTTGGCGTGCGCCGCTAAAAATCCACTTTGTAATTGGACATCATCATCAATAAACAAAATGATGTCACCTGCTGCACGCCGTAAAGCATAATTCCGTGCCCCTGGCAAACTCGCCCACCCTAGATGAAACCACTTAATTTTACCTGCTGCTGTTAATTCCTCTATGAAGGCTTGAATTTCAGGTTGGTGTTTTGGAGTTTGGTCTACCACTAAAACTTCAAAATTTGGGTAGTCTTGCTTGAGAACATCCACAAGGCTATCACGTAGTGGTTCCTCACGGGCATATGTTGGAATAATCACAGAAATTAAAGGGAAATTCATCTTTTGACGGTTGATGGTTGTTAGTGGTTGGTTGCATTTTACTCTTTACTCCTGTAAGGGCGGGTTTTGTCATATGTTGTGTTTCCGAAGGTGTTTTTTCTCTTAAACCCGCCCCTACTTTCGTCGTTTTTTAACTTCCTCGCGAACTTCTTGGAGTTGTTCCTGCTTGTCTATAACTGGTAATTTCAGAAGAATTCCTGCGGAAAACCAGTAATAGACAGCGACTGGATCGACATCTAGAGGGTAGTAGTATGTGTTGTAACTAATAAATAGTATAAACACCCACATAGCTGCACCGTAAATGCGGAAATTACGGTTTTTTACAGAACGGTAGGTCCGGAAGCAAATTACTGTTAAGGTAGTGACCAAAGCGAAAAAACTTATCAGTCCAAACGGTCCTATTTCATAAAGTACTTTGGGGTAGTAGGTTTCCACTAGCTTAGTTTCACCCAATACACGAGCTGAGTTAGTAGCACGACCTAAGCCATTTCCGAATGGTCCATCTGAATTTTTCCACACCTCTGCAAATTGCTGGGTAATAAACTCGTAAGGAGGTGAAGCTTCCCAACGTCCAGTAAAACTGTCTATCCTCTGTTGTACTATGTCAGGATTAGTGACCATCGCAATACCTAGAATAATGGCAAGTCCTACTCCTATAGGGATAAATCTTTTAAGGTTGCCAATTTGACCAGTGAGAACTAGTAAAATCACGAAGCATATTGGTACTAAGGCTAAAGCGATTCTTTGTCCGCACACCACTGCATTGACAAATACTAAAGCCATAGAAGCTAAACCACCAATCCGCCAAAGGAAAGAGGGATCACTAAAGCCGGTGGCGAAACTAAAAAAGTTGCTGGAAATTAAGAACCATGCCCACTGCCAAGGCGCAACAAAGGTTCCTGGTAACCGAATCACTCCTTCTTCAGGACTATAAACTAAAGATCCACCAATAAAACATCGAGCCTTAAGTGATGCCTTGAATAAATCTGCTCCTTCTAAATTTTTAGTGCCTTGACATACACCCTTTGCTAGTAAGATGTATTGAATCAATCCCAATACACAGCAGGTGATTATAGTCACAATCTGTAAGCGGGACAAAAATAAAAAATCCTGCTTGTTACGAATGAGATAATAAGCGCAGCTTATTAGGGGTAGATAGCCCAACAAGACTTTCAAACCTAGAATTCCCATACCTAGAGGTATTTCATTGGGTGCGGCTTTCAATAGTGCAGCTGCCGGGGGGTTGAATTGCTGCCCACCATTGACGAACAGCAGTGTAATCGCACATGAACCTAACAGAATAAATAGTGGAGTTTTAATACCTGGAGGAATCAGTAGAGGTAAGTTCTGCTTGCGGCAAGTCTGCCAGATTCCAATTAATGCAGGAATGTAAAAAGCATCTTTTGCTAATTGAAGTATGGGACTATTGCCGAGATAATAAGTAATTGTACCTCCTAATGGTACGTAAAGAATGAAGGCTAAAAGGGCTTCTCGCGGATATTTGAAGCCAAGGGATATAATGATGATTCCCAATACAGTCGGAACTGCTGCTTTAATTCCACCGATAAAAAAAAGAAGAATACCTAAGAAAAGACTACCAAAGGTAGCAGTAATCAAAAGGCTTATCAGTTCTTTACGTGCTTGTGCTGCTTTGCGCTTCTGGGCTAAACGTTCTTTAAAGTTAAGGGTTGGAGTTTCCTGTTGCGATCGCTTTTTTGTTTTTTTTGATTTTAACTTTGACGTTGCCATGCTTGTGTTATACAAATTATAAGTAGCAAGTCGTTTTAACTTAGCACTCATAATACTTTGGATTTTAAATTTTGGGTTTTAAAAGCCCTGTTCTACTTGGATTCGTGGTTAAGATATACGAAGAGATCATTTTCAGCAACTCAATCTAGTCCTATATTCTTGTGCTAAAATGGACATCCAGCAAGTGGTTCAGAATGTTGATGTCGTTCTAGATACCTTATAAACTAAATTCTTCCTGAATTGATTTTTTTAACTCTCGACGATTTAATATATTAAAT
>JAQYWN010000919.1 GCA_029379265.1 Rhizonema sp. NSF051 | reverse complement strand
TTAATGCCCTCGTAATTTGCTGACTCGTTGGGGCTACTTCTGTAGATCGCGATGCTGTCAGAATACGAAGTAAGCTTTGCTGTGTCTCTGAAGGGATAGGTCTACTTGATCCTGAAGGTAAGGTGTTTGAGTTCAGCTCATCAATTACCTTTACAGAAGCTTCAGAGACAACCCTGCGAAGTCCATAGCTGTTAAATTTAAATTCTACTTGACCTCCTCTTTGAAGTGTAGGATTGAAAAAAGGACCTTTGATGTCGCTTGTTGTGACGATCGTACCTGTGACATCTGATTGGTTACCACGTTGAGCTTGAACTGGCAGCGATGCTTGGCATAACATGACTGTACTAAAAGCAACGCTCAAACTTAAAGAAAATGGAAAACGTTTTATATAATTCATCGCTTTTGTGTTAAATGATTTAGAAAGAGTAGCCAAAACCAACTCCTAAAATAAATCTAGCACCATCACCAGCATTACCTGTAACATCTGCTACAGCTGGAGTAATGACAAGCGGAAAATTTCGGAACGGAGCAATAGAGGTACCCAGTGTCAAATCTTGACCAGTCCAATCTGCAATGACCGATATCGGTTCTACGACTCTTAACCCCACACTGCCAAATACATTGGTAGAGCCAATACGTCTTTGAACGTCGTACTCCGAGCGAAAACGACCACCCCCAACACCTAAGGATACAGTGAGAGCACTAAAGGGTTTGGAGATATCGTCTTTGAGTAGAAAGATTTTACTCGCAACGCCATAGACACTGCTTCCCCCATCCGGAGAACCAAATGTACCAATATTTTCTACTCCAGCAGCGATCCCGAAGTTATGAGGGAACAAATGATGCAGTTTCAAACTAACACCTGCATTCGTGAACAAACCTTCCCTAAAGGTGGAAAAAGAAGAAACAGCAACTTCTAAACCTACTATTCGCCGTTCTCCCAAACCAAAACCAAACTCTAATGCACCATCGTCTCTATTAGTAAAGCGTGCCCTTGATTGGTAAGTACCTCCAACAAAAACATCGCCGAACTCGGCACCAAAAGCAGTAGGACTCGCAACAGATGAGCCTGGTACACCGACAATTCCTCCGACTACCGTTAGATCTGTTGGGGATATTGGTGGGATGCGAAAACTTCGGCGCAAGTCTTCAACTTGAGCTATTGGAGGAGCCGAGTTTTCAGGTGATCTATAATCTACGATGTATTGAGTTGCAACTTGAGAACTGGCGAGTTCCGGAAGCGCTCCAGCTTTAACCAAAGCTTGATAAATAAATGCCGCTACCTCCGCCCGTGTTGCAACTTGATTGGGATTGAGATTCTGAACATTGGGATAATCGACAACTATGCGGTTCTGTAAAGCAGCCGCCACTTGTTCAACAGCATAGTTGGGAATTTGCGAGGAATCTTGAAAATAAGCATTTAAAACCGTTGGCGTTGTCTGATTAACAGAAAGATTTAGACCACTTGCCAGAGAAACTAATACCTGAACGCGAGGAATCTTTTGCTCGGGCTTGAAGATCCTACCAGGATATCCCTCAAGAAAACCCATCTCGTAAGCAGTTTGAATCGCGCCATTAGCCCAATAATAGGGAGGCGTATCCACAAACTGAACTCCATTACGTATGGGATTTTTCTGGAAAGCTTTTTGAATCATCGCAGCAAACTGAGCGCGTGTCACTGGCGCGTCAGGACGGAAAGTGCCATCTGGAAATCCTTTAATAACTCCCAGCGCTGCTAAAGGTTCGATGAAACTTTGTGCCCAATTACCCTGGATGTGTCTTAGAAGCGTCTGCTGAGCAACTCGATCCGTCTTTAATTGCTTCTCGTTTGTTATTGTATTCTCCTGCTTTTGTTGCTCTGTGGTTTTTGTAAAATCCTCAGTTAAACTTCCGCTCAACTGACGAGGTTTAGTTCCCAGTAAGGACTGAGATTCACTCGCAAGATCTGTTTTAGGATAAGTAGCTGCCGTAAAAGGTTGGCTTGCAAAAACTTCAGCAGGTGGTTTTGGATGGTTTGATGTCAATTTAGGAGTATTGGCACAAGCGCTATAACCCAAATCACTAGAGGCGAAAGCAGCCAAAGTATAAGCAGCGACTTTATAAATACGCATAAGCTTAAATGATACTATTTCTGAAATAAGTAGTGTTGGGTTTGAAGGCACAGATATTTTATAGAACTCACTGGGAATCTATATTCCTTGTGCAGTTCCTATATGGTAGCTATCCGGTTTTTGCACGAAAAAGTTTTTAAAGTCTACTTATTTATAAGTCTTTTTTGTTATATTGTTCTACGTGTTTGTACTAATCTTTTTTGAGGGGGTTAAAGATTTTCAGTAGTTTACACAAGGTGCATTTCTTGACACACGTACATTAGCCAAATTTGCTCTCTTCATTCGCATGAATAGCTAGCTATGAGCGATCACTCTCCCAATCAACTCATTTTTTGACGATAAAATCAGGCTCTGGGATTTAAATAAAGCTGACCCAGGATGGCTTTTGTGGATATGTTAAGCTCGAACACGTAACGTTTCGCTATCGATAAGATGGACAGCAAAATTTGGATGATGCTTTAGTGCCATTGCCCATTGCATGCCTCTACAAGTAAGTTGATGAATCAAATCGGATCACTATATACAGCACATTGCAGGTAAATGAAGTACAGTACTGAGGTCTAAAAGGCAGACATAAAGCTCTTTTTACTTCTGACTCCTGACTCCTGACGGATGTATTCTGCTGTATATTTAGGAATCTGTTTGTAACCAATTTTCTAAACTTAATCCTTCTACTTTGAGCAAATCAGAATTATTAGAAACTAAAACCAAATTAAGTGTGATTGCTGTAGCTGCTATTAATACAGCAGTATCTTGTATTGAGCTACCTCTTATTTTAAAGTCAGCCTGAATTTTGTAGGCTTGTTCAATAATATCTGTATCGTCTAAGAACAAAACCTCATAGTCAGTGAAAAACTGATGAAAATCAGCTAACTGCTTAGTCGCATTTACTGCTAATAAGCCTTTTTTTACCTCATAATATGTTAGACAGCTTGTGAAAACTTCATTTCCAGTTAGCGTGACTTCTCGTAATTTCTTATTTACATTTTCAT
>JAQYWN010000918.1 GCA_029379265.1 Rhizonema sp. NSF051 | reverse complement strand
CCATAATATCGAATAAGTAAACTATACTACGGTTAACTGGATAATGCAACTATGAGGCTGTATATCCTTCACGAAGAAACTAACGAGAAAGACATTGCCGCTTAAAGTCCCAGGGTTATGGTTGCAACCATTGCTCTTTCTCAGTTGTAACTCATACAATTTGCGCTCACGCATAGCCACTCTCCCTAGTTTATGAGAGCGGTGTCCGCGCCTAACAGGGTAAGGCTATTATGTATGTGACTCAAACAATAAAATCTATAATTTTCACTCCATGTTTAACGGCGCACTTATAAACCGTTCAGAACACCATTGATAGTGTTCAATAATTCCTTCGCTGTGTAGGGCTTAGACAAAAATGCTTTAACACCACTGCCCATAGCTGTCGCTACCTGCTCGCTTGTGGCTAGTCCGGTGACGGCAATAATCTTGATTTGCGGGTTAATTTTTTGCAACGTGCGGATGGTTATGGTTCCATCCATAATCGGCATCATCATATCCATCAACACCGCACTAATTTCATCTTTGTGCTGGGCATACAGTGAGATCGCCTCAACTCCATCACGGGCACATAAAACTTTGTAGGTGAACGTTTGCAGCAATGTTTTGGCTAGCTCACGAATAGGAGCTTCGTCATCTACGACCAAAAGCAACTCGCCATGTCCTTTCGGTAGTTCGATATTTTGGGGTGGCGGCATTTCAGTTCCCAGAACTGCTGGCAAATGCACCTTGAATTGGGTGCCTAGTCCTATTTTACTCTCCACATTCACAAAACCGTCGTGGCTAGTGATAATGCCAATCACTGTTGAAAGACCAAGCCCTGTGCCTTTGCCGATCTCTTTGGTCGTGAAAAATGGCTCAAAAATTCGATCTATTATTTCCGGCGGAATCCCAATTCCAGTGTCTGTGACAGTAATAACAATGTAGTAACCAGATTTGGCTTCAATATGCATCCGGGCATAGTTAGCATCGATGAAGAGATTTTCGGCACAGATCCTTAAAGTACCACCATCTGGCATAGCATCACGCGCATTGACGCACAAGTTCATCAGCACCTGATGTAGTTGAGTCGTATCTCCGGAAACAGATCGAAGATCTGGCTCTATATCCGTGTAAACTTCGATTGATTTGGGAAATGTCTGTTTCGCAATCTGCTGAATTTCCGAAAGCAGGTGCTCGACTTGCATTTCAGTGCGCTTGCCTTCAACTCCTCGCGCAAACTCCAGAACTTGTTTGACCAAAGCTGCTCCGCGTTTAGCGTTGGTTTCCTGTATCTTAAGCAACTGTAGAGTTCGCGCTTCGGCATTGGGAAGTTTGATTTGTAAAAGTTGGGCTGCCGTCAGAATTGGCGTCAATATATTATTCAGATCGTGGGCAATGCCGCTTGCTAGGGTACCGATACTTTCCATCCGTTGAGCACGGAGAAACTGCGATTCGAGTTGTTTTTTCTCTGTGATGTCGGTGTCTACAGTGAGTATTGATTTTGGTTGCTCGTCTTCATCGCGCACTAGTGTCCAGTGGCTAGAAACGATAATTTCCCTTCCTGATTTTGTAACTTTATGCAACTCTCCATACCACTCGCCTTCCGCCAATACAGTCTTGAGAGCTTCTAAAGGTTTCAGCGAATCTTTGTCTTTGAACAAAAGCTCGTTAGCTTTTTGAGCAAGAGCCTCTTCTGCTTCCCACCCATAGAGATGCTCAGCACCTTTGTTCCAAAATAAAATTTTGTTTTCTAAATCTCGAACTAAAATAGCATCCGTTGCTACATTAAGTAGCGCAGCTTGTTCGCGGATTTTCTGTTCGGCTTGCTTACGCTCGTTGAGTTTGGTTTGTGCCTGCTCGAAGAGTGTGGATTGCTGGATGGCGATCGCTACCTGTGTTGCCAATGATAAGAGCAAATTGATGTCCAAAGGCTGCCACTGTCGTGGTGATGAACACTGATTAGCCACTAGCAGCCCCCACAACTCTTCCTCAACTATGATCGGGACTACCAAGTTGGCTCTAATCTGAAGCTGAACCAGAAAATTCACGTGACACGTGGATAAGCTAGCTGTGTAAATATCCTCTGTTGCTTGGACTCTACCTTGTTTGTAGAGTTCCCGGCCAAAACTTTGTTCAAAGAACGATTCTTTGATTGTTGTTCCCAAGATAGGCACCCAATCAGCATTTACAGATTCTACTGCTACCACGCCGCTCCAATCCGCATTGAAGCGATAAATGAACACCCGATCTGCCTGAAGAAATTGCCGGACTTCAAACACTGTCGTGTCAAGAATCTCTTTCAGGTTTAAAGACTGGCGGATGCGTTTTGTCATCTCTGTTACCAATCTTTCCCGCTCTGTTTGCTGTCGTAGTGCCTCTTCTACCTGCTTGCATTCAATGGCAGTACGTGCAAGGCTTGCGACATGATACCGTAGATTGAGTTGTGTCATCACTTGATGACCTAAAACCCGCAATGCTTCTACCTGTTTTGGACTGAGTGATCGCGGAATGAGGTCTATCGCACAAAGCGTTCCCAATGCGTGTCCAGTGGGTGTAATTAGGGGAACGCCAGCATAAAACCGGATTTGGGGAGTAGATGTTACCAATGGGTTTGTGGCGAATCGTTCGTCAACTGTTGCATCGTTAACAATTAAAACCTCGGTTTGCAAGATAGCGTGGGCGCAAAACGCGATCTCGCGGGGTGTTTCTCTTACCTGCAAACCCACCTTTGATTTAAACCACTGGCGGTTACTATCAACTAGGCTCACCAAGGCAATAGGAGTTCCACAAATATCTGCGGCTAAACGAGTGATGTCGTCAAAGTCCTCTTCGATTTCAGTGTCGAGAATTTCATAGGAATGTAAAGTTTCGTGCCTTGCCGCTTCATTGTTGGGCAGTGGAGCTTTCATCTTAAACCTCCAGGAGAACCCTACTAGATTAGATTAAGTAGGTTGGCGCAAAAAAACCTTAGTAGATAAACAAATGTCTATCTACTTTGCAGCCGAATGACGACTGTACGGACGGGTTTGATCAGATTGTTCGTTTTTATTCACAATCTATGAGATTAAACCCAAGGGCACACTAGCTTTGCTGAAAGCGCTTTAATTTAAATAAATTTAACTATAACTATAACTA